>NZ_JHVK01000036.1 GCF_000620105.1 Microvirgula aerodenitrificans DSM 15089
GTTCCGATGCATTACTCACCCGTTCGCCACTCGTCAGCGGGAGCAAGCTCCCCTGTTACCGTTCGACTTGCATGTGTAAAGCATGCCGCCAGCGTTCAATCTGAGCCAGGATCAAACTCTTCAGTTCAATCTTTGCAAAACTGGCTGACGCAATTCTCAAAAGAACTTCTGAAAGTTCTTCCTTGACTGTGTAAGCCTTGCTTTTCAGCAAGCGCCTACACTTATCGGTTGTCTGTTTTGTTAAAGAGCGTTTTTCCGAACTGAATCAGCAACTTGCTGCTTCGTTCGGCGCTGCGTCGTGCAGCGAGGAAGCGAACTATACGTCTGCCGTGCCGGTCCGTCAACGCTTTCGGCAAAGAAAATCTGATAATTTTCTCAAAAAACGAAAAATCGGTTTGTTTTTCAGTGTTTTGCACAATTATCTCGATTCTTCCCCTCCATGAAAAAACCGCCGGGCGAGCCCGGCGGTTTCTGGGTACAGGGTCGAAAAGTTACTGATCTGCTGCCTTGAGCAGGTCTTCGACCACTTTTTTCGCGTCGCCGAACACCATCATGGTCCGATCCATGTAGAACAGATCGTTGTCCAGACCGGCGTAGCCTGCCGCCATCGAGCGCTTGACCACCAGCACGGTGCGCGCCTTGTAGGCTTCCAGGATCGGCATGCCGTAGATCGGGCTGGCCGGGTCTTTCTGGGCGGCCGGGTTGACCACGTCGTTGGCGCCGATCACCAGCACGACGTCGGTGGTGGCGAAGTCGGTGTTGATCTCCTCCATCTCCTGCACCTGCTCGTACGGCACGTCGGCCTCGGCCAGCAGCACGTTCATGTGCCCCGGCATCCGCCCTGCGACCGGGTGGATCGCGTAACGTACCCTGACCCCCTTCTCGGTCAGCAGCTTGGCGAACTCCTGCAGTGCATGCTGGGCACGGGCCACAGCCAGGCCGTAGCCCGGGACGATGATCACGCTGTCGGCATTGGTCATCAGGAAGGCCGCGTCATCCGGGCTGCCCGATTTGTAGTTCTTCGGACCCGAACTGGCTGCACCCGCCGCCGCCGGGCCGGAACCGAAGCCGCCCAGCAGCACGTTGAAGATCGAGCGGTTCATCGCCTTGCACATGATGTACGACAGGATGGCACCGGACGAGCCCACCAGCGAACCGGCAATGATCAGCACCGGGTTGTTGAGGGTGAAGCCGATACCGGCTGCCGCCCAGCCCGAGTACGAGTTCAGCATCGACACCACGACCGGCATGTCCGCGCCGCCGATCGGGATGATCAGGGTCACGCCCAGCACCAGCGCCACGGCCAGCATGGCCAGGAAGGCGGCGTGCGCCTCGGTCAGGTAGTAGGCAATGCCGAAGCCGATCATGGCAATCGCCAGCACCAGGTTCAGCAGATGCTGACCGTTGAACGACACGGCCTTGCTGCCGAACTTGCCCGACAGCTTGCCGTAGGCAATGACCGATGCGGTAAAGGTGATCGCACCGATAAACGCGCCAATGAACAGCTCGATGCGCTGCACGCCGGTATGGTTGGCGCCTTCGTGGAAGATCGCCGCGACGGAGATCAGCACGGCGGCCAGGCCGACCAGCGAGTGCATGGCGGCGACCAGTTCCGGCATTTGCGTCATCTGCACGCGCTTGGCCAGGGTGCCGCCGATCAGGCCACCGATGATGACCGCGCCGCCCATCAGCCCCCAGATCGGCTTGTCAGCCAGGGCCAGGGTGGTGATGAACGCGATCGCCATGCCGGCGATGCCGTAGAAATTGCCCCGCTGCGCCGCTTTCGGCGAAGAGAGCCCCTTGAGTGCCAGGATGAAGCAAATGGCGGCAATCAGATAAAGGATTGCGGTGATATTTTCCATCGCGTCCTCTTATTTCTTCTTCTTGAACATTTCCAGCATGCGCTGGGTCACCATGAAGCCGCCGAAGATGTTGATCGACGCCAGCAGCATGGCCAGGGTGCCGAGAACCGACGTCAGCGTGATTTCGCTGCCGTTGATCTCGACCACCTGCAGCATGGCGCCAACGATGATGATCGACGAGATGGCGTTGGTGACGGCCATCAGCGGGGTGTGCAATGCGGGAGTGACGTTCCACACCACGTGGTAGCCGACGAAGATCGCCAGTACGAAGATGGTGACACTGGTCACGAACGGATCGACCATGATGTCTCTCCTTATGACTGACCGAAGCGGACCTGGCCCTGGTGGGTCACCAGTGTGGCAGCGAGCAGGTCGTCTTCGAGATTGAGTTGGAATGCGCCGTCCTTGCCGAACATCAGGTTCAGGAAGGTCAGCAGGTTCTTCGCGTACAGCGCCGAGGCATCGGCGGCGACCAGGCCCGGCAAGTTGGTCGTGCCGACCAGGTATACGCCGTTGTCGGTCTGGCAGACCTCGCCCGGACGGGTGCCCTCGCCGTTGCCGCCGGCCTCGGCCGCCATGTCGATGATCACGCTGCCGGCCTTCATGCCGGCAATGGTGGCCGCCGACAGCAGCTTCGGTGCCGGTTTGCCCGGAATCAGCGCGGTGGTGATGATGATGTCGGCGGCACGCGCGTGCTTGTCGACCAGTTCACCCTGGCGGCGCTTGTAGTCGTCGCTCATTTCCCTGGCGTAGACGCCATCGCTGGCGGCCTTTTCCTCGTCGGTCATCGGCACTTCGACGAACTTGGCACCGAGCGATTCGACCTGTTCCTTGGTGGACGGCCGCACGTCGAAGGCTTCGACCACGGCACCCAGGCGCTTGGCGGTCGCGATGGCCTGCAGGCCGGCGACGCCGACGCCGAGAATCAGCACCCGAGCCGGTTTTACGGTACCGGCGGCGGTCATCATCATCGGCATCATGCGCGGGTAGTACTGGGTGGCCAGCAGCACGGCGCGATAGCCGCCGAGGTTGTTCTGGCTGGACAGGACGTCCATCGACTGCGCACGCGTGGTCCGCGGCAGCAGTTCCATGGCGAAAGCGCTGACCTGCTGCGCCGCCAGTTGCGGCAGCAGCGTGTTCTGGTACGGCTTCAGCTGGCCAATGAGGATGGCACCAGCTTTCAGCGCGGCGATGTCCGCAGCCTGCGGCTCGCGCACGGTCAGCACGATGTCGCCGCGGCCGAGCAGTGTCGCGCGGTCGGCGACGATTTCCGCCCCGGCCTCGCTGAACACCGCATCCGGCACGGCTGACGCGACGCCCGCTCCGCTCTGCACGGCGACGGCATGGCCGGCCTGCACGAGCTTCTTCACCGTTTCCGGCGTAGCGGCGACCCGCGTCTCACCCGCGCATTCGGCGGGAATGACGATTTGCATGGTTACCTCGTTTGGATGGTTGGAATGAAACCGGTAAACCGCCCCGCACACGCACCCGGCGCGGCGTTGCAGTGCAATCTGTTGAATATTTCAAACACTCGTTTGAAAATGATCATCCGCATTCAAACGCATATCTTGTAATTTGAAAAGCATTTTCATGGCAATGGCACACACTCGCCACTGTTTTTTTGCAGCGCAGCAATTGCCGGGACGGTGGCAGGTCGCCGCGCCGCGCAGGCACAAACGACAAACCCCGGTCGACATGCCGGACCGGGGTGGATTCGGATCTGACGTCACTCAGCCGATAGGGACGAACAAATCGTAGGCAAACTTCCCGATCAGGATACTGAGCAGAATCAAGAATAGGACACGTATGAATCCGGCGCCGCCCCGTATTGCCAGATGCGTGCCGACCAGGCTGCCGGCCACATTGGACACCGCCATCGGCACCGCAAAGCCGAACAGGATATGCCCGGCCGGGATGAAGAAGCTCAGCGCCGCCAGATTGGTCGCCAGGTTGACGAACTTGGCCGCCGCCGATGCGTGCAGGAAGTCGAACGCAAAGAAGCGGATGAACAGGAAGATCAGGAAGCTGCCGGTACCGGGGCCGAAAATGCCGTCGTAGAAACCGATGGCACAGCCGATCAGCACGGCGATCCAGCGCTCGCGCGTGCCGATGACGGCCGGCGCATGCAGCTTGCCGAAGTCTTTTTTCCACAGCGTGTAGGCCGCCATGCCGATCAGCATGACCAGCACGGCTGGCTTCATGACCGCTTTCGGCACCAGGCTGACGGCAGCGGCACCGACGAAGGCGAACACGAACGCACAGCCGGCCGCCGGCAGCACCAGCGACCATGGCAGCCGGACCCGGGTCATGAAGCTGCGGGCCGCACTGCCGGTACCGAAGATGGAGGAGAACTTGTTGGTGCCGAGCAGCGTGGCCGCATCGACCCGCGGCAGGGTATTGAACAGCGCTGGTACCTGGATCAGCCCGCCACCGCCCACTGCGGAATCGATCAGCCCGGCGGCAAACGCCATGACACAAAGAAAAACAACATCGTAGAGCACAGCGTTTGCCCGCCGGATGGCGGCCTGTAGGGCATAGGGGGGGCAAGCCTAGCCCGCTGGCCGGGGGGAGTCAAAACCTGATCTTCATCCGTCTCGCCACCGGCCAGCTCCGTACCATGACCGTTACCGCTGCCGGACCAGCACCGGCTGTTCGGCCGGCGGCAGCTGGTTGTCGCGTGCCACGTCGCTGATCGCCTGATTGGTGGCGAAATACACATCCCAGTACACGTCGTTGTGACAGAACGGCCGTACCGCCAGCACCGGGCCGGCCAGGTTGAACTCCAGCAGTTCGACCGAGGGCGCCGGGTCGGGCTGCACGCCGGGCAGCGTCGACAGCCGGTTGCGCAGGGCAGCGGCCACGGCGACGATATCGACGCCATTGGCCAGCTGCATCTTCAGGTCGACACGCCGGTACGGGTTGGCGCTCAGGTTGACGATATTGTCCGAAAACAGCTTGTTGTTGCCGACGATGGTATGCAGATTGTCCAGCGTGTCGATGGTGGTGGCGAACAGGCCGATATCGCGCACCGTGCCGACCACGCCCCCCGCATTGATCATGTCGCCGACCTGGAACGGCCGCAGCACCATCAGGAACAGCCCGGCGGCAAAGTTGGCCAGCAGGCCGGACCAGGCCACGCCAATGGCCAGGCCGGCCGCCGCCAGTACGGCCGCGAAGGTGGTGGTCGCGATGCCGAGCACCGACAGCACGGCAATGAACAGCAGCAGTTTCAGGAATACGTTGAAGGATGCTTCAAGATAACGCGCCAGCGTGGTGTCGATCTTCCGCACTGTCATCATCCGCGCAAAGGCCGCACGCAGTCCCTTGATGACGAAACCGCCAATCCACCACAGCAGCAGCGCCCCGATCAGCTTCCACGCAATCGGCAGCAGGTTGGCGATCACAACCGCCTGTATCGACGACAGGGACAACGTTTCCATGTGCCTCTCCCCCCGGGTCCATCAAGTCAGATAGTTAATACTGCTTGTTGTAGGCAACCCGTTGGCAGGCGCAAGCCCGATTTGCCTGGCCGGTATGCACCTCAGGCAAACACGCGCATCAACCCGAGCAGTGCAGCCAGCAGCAGCGCCAGCCAGGTCAGCAGGATGCCCAGCACGCGCGGTGGATTCGGGGCCGGCATGGCAATGCCGAACGGGTGCAGTATGTGCCCGGCCAGCAGCGCGATCAGGACAGGACGCCGGCTCGCCAGCCAGCCAGCCGCCCCGGGCGGCGGAGGCGAACGCGGCTGGTAGCGATAGGCCGTTGCCTGCAGGAGAAGGCTGATCTTTTCCGGCTGGAGATTCGGTATGCCGTTGAACACCAGATGGCGAATATCCGCCTCCCGGTTGGCCAGGTTCACTTCCGGGCTGTGCTTGATGAATACCGATGCCGACAGGGTTGGCGGCTCGCGCCGGTGCTGACTGGCGCTTTCGGCAATCGACACCTGGGCACTGACGACGCCCTCCATGCCACGCAGCATCTTTTCCAGCAGCTGTTCCTTCAGATAGAGGATCTTTGCCTGTTCCTGCGCCGGCGAGGTCACCAGCTGCCCGGACGGAAACAGGTCTCCCATGCTGTCGGTTTTCTTGCCGGGCAATCCGTGCTGGCGCAGGACTTCGACGGCATTGACGAATTGCGCCTTGTCGACCCGGATGGTGATGTCGCCCCCGCCGGTCACGTCCTTGTCGGCCTCGATGCCACGCAGCATCAGCAGGGCCAGCATCTGGTTTGCCTCGTCCTCGACCAGGCCGCTGTACAGGTCGACCTTGCATCCGCCCAGGCACAGCAGCAGGCACAGTCCTCCGGCCAGTCGGCGCGCGCGCGGGTTCATTGCATGTTCACCAGCCGGTTGATGCCCTGCGACAGGGACCCTGCCGTCTTGGCCATCAGGTCGACCTCGATCAGCGATTTGAGCAGCGCGGCCTGCACCATCAGCATATCGGCCGGGTGGCCCGGCAGGCGGCCTTCCCCGCGGGCGGCGGCCAGGGCACCGTCAATCTCCTTCACCCTGGTCTGCAGCTGGTCGGTCATCGCCGCTTCCGGCAGCGTCCCGTCCGGCGGGCCGGACAGGGCCCGGGCAAAGCGGTCGACCTCGGCCGGATCGGGCGAGGCGGGCACAGCGTCCGGCCGGGATGGCAGCGGTGCCGTGAGAGTCTGGATTTCCATTTTCGTTCTCCGGGAAGGGGCGATTGCGTCCTCAGACGCGGGGCATGTCGGGCATGGCCTCACCGTGCACCAGCCGGCGCAGCACGGCGGCCTCGGCAGAAGCGTCGCCTTCCAGCAGGGCCATGGCCGCCTCCGGCTGGCCGAGGCCCACCAGCAGCGACGCCTCGAGAATCCGCCGGACCCCGCTGTCCCCGACCAGCCACGGCAGGGCGGCACGGATCGACTCGGCTTCCCGGTACAGGCCATGGTTGACGGCAGCCAGGGCGGCTTCGGCAATCAGGCGGCAGGTATCGCGCGGCGGTCGGGTCATATTTTCTGGATGATGCCGGACAGCATGTCCTTGAACGCCCTGATCAATGCGCTTTCATAGGCGACGAACACCGAGTACTGCTGGATCGCGAACTGGGCTTCCAGCATGCGGGCCGGATTGTCGAGATTGCTGGCGGTCATTTTGGCCTGGATGTCCTGCCCGGCCAGTTCCACCCGCCGGGACAGCTGGTGGGTAACGGTATTGATGTCCATGATTGATTTCCTGTCATCGGTAATCGGTGCACGGCTTGTTCGCAGCCCGCAGGCGGAACTGCCTGGGATTGCAATGAAAGCGGCGGCGGAAGCTGTCGGTAAAATGGGCGTGATTGGAAAAACCGCATTCGAGCGCGATATCGAGCACCCGCATCGGCGTCGACAGCAGCAGCCCGCGCGCATGCTGCAGGCGTTGTTCCAGCAGCCAGCGCTTGGCGGTCATGCCGTACATGTCCTGGAACAGGATGTTGAACTTGCGCAGCGGCATGTCGAACGCCTCGGCAAAGCGGACGACCGACCACTGGTTCAGGTAGTTGGCCTGGATAAAGTCGGAAAAAGCCTGGTCGCCGGAGATGCTGTGCCGCAGCAGGGCGGAAAAGTAATGCCGGTCAACGCCGAGGCAGTAGACGTAGGTGAAGCGCAGCAGCGTGACCGGCATGGATTCCGCCAGCAGCAGGACAACGCCGAGCACGTCGCGGTCCGCGCCGACGATGCGGACCGGTTCGCGCAGGAACCGTCCCTGCGGCACCTCGTCCAGCAGGCCCAGCACATCAGGATAGATGGCCCGGAAGTCAGCAGCCTGGACGTCGAAATACGGCATGCGTCCCCCCCGGACGTCCATGCCGACGGCGGCATCGTTGCCGGTCACTACCAGGCAGTCAGGCGGGTAGTCATGCTGCCGGCCCTGTATCCTCAACTGGCCACCGTGCCTGCTGACGATGAATCTCACTGCTTGCATCGCATTACCCTGGCTCGCTGTTTGGCCCGGGTGACATGATCGGGATTGCGGAGGGTCATTGTGTATCGGGTGTTGACCTGAAACCGTGCGCCGGCGGCGAACGGAATGGCAAGCTGCCGCCTGCAGGGCTAACGTGAAGGGTACCCAGACCGTTGTACCAGGAGGTCCCGTGCGCCCCCCATTCCGCCTTGGCATCCCCGTGCTGGCGGGGCTGTTTGCCACCGCCGCGCCGGCGCTGGAGTTCGCCTTGCCGACACAGGGCGACACCGTGGTCGGCGAAGCCTTCGTGGTCACGCCGACGCCGGACAATACGCTGTTCGACCTCGCGCGCTATTTCGATACCGGCGCGCTGGACATCACGCTGTCCAACCCCCGGCTCGACCCCTGGGTGCCGGGAGCGGGCCAGCGCGTGATCATTCCGACCGAGTACATCCTGCCACCAAAACCGTGGCGCGGCATTGTGGTCAACATCCCGCAGCGCCGGCTGTTCTACTTCCCGCCCAAAACGGCCAGGCGACCGGCCACAGTCATCACCTTTCCGGTCAGCATCGCCCGCGAGGGCTGGTCAACGCCGCTGGGAGACACCCGGGTCGTCGGCAAGTACAAGGATCCGGCATGGATCGTGCCGCGCAGCATCAAGGCCGAGCACGAGGCGGGCGGCGAGCCGTTTCCCGACTATTTTCCGCCCGGTGTCGACAATCCGATGGGCATGCTGGCGATCCAGACCGGCTTCAGGGGCATCTTCATCCATGGCACCAACAAGCCATGGGGGCTGGGACTGCGCCAGAGTCACGGCTGCCTGCATCTGTATCCTGAAGACGCGGTACAGCTGTTCGGACAGGTCGCGGCCGGCCTGCCGGTCCGCATCGAGAACCGCCCGCTGGTGGTCGGCATCCGCCACGGCGGCGTGGTGATGGCACGCTATCCGGGCGTAAGCGAATATCCGGCGGCCCCCGTCGGGCTGGACACGCTGCGTGCCCGCATTGCCGCGCTGCCTCCCCGCGCCGGCCCGCCCGAGGAACTGGACTGGGCACGGGCAAAGGCACTGCTCGGATCGGGCAGTGCGCTGCCGGTGCCGCTGGCTGTCGGCAGCCCGCTGCCGGCCCGGCGGCTGGCCGATGCGCCGGCACGGCCCTACACCCACCCGCCGTATGGCAGCGACGCCAATCAGGCCAGTCCGCCAGTCCGGCCCGGCAGCGCGGCGGGCACCGACTGAGCAGGGGCCGTTCGTCGTTGTCGACGCACACCGACGCCAGTCTGGCCGCCGGTGCGCCCCCGTGCCGCATGCAGCCTGCGGGACGGTTCGACATGTCCTACTTCATCATGCCCTTCTGCCCCATGCGCTGCAGTTGCTCGCGGGTCTGATTCGATGTCGACATCGCCTGGTCCGCCTTGGCACTGGCATCGTTCGCCTGATTCAGTGCCTGATTGGCGGTGGACAGCGCCTGGTCAGCCGTCGCCTGCGCATGCTGGACTTCGGCCTTGGTCGCGCCGTCGGTCGCGCAGGCGGACAGGCCCAGCACCAGGCAGACCGACATCAGGCCGGTATAGGATTTCAGATCCATCGTATGTACTCCTTTTGTGAAGGAAAACAGGAGGCAGAAATACCCGATTCCGACTGGAAACCGGGTGTCCGCAGCAAGGCAGTACGGTGCCCGCCAGCGGCGTTATCGGGCACACCCCCTCACCCATTACTAACACTGGATTCGGAAAAGGCAAGCTTGTGCCGGCCCGCTTTTCATTCCGGCAGTTTGCCGGCAACGGCACGATTAATTCTTAAAGAATAAAAACAGGCCTTTTAACAACCAATTCAGCATAAAAATCATGATCTCAGCCAGGAGATTTCCGGGTTTCCGGCGCCAATATCAGTTGTTGGCAGCGGCGGGTTTCAGCCCCTCCGCAGAGGCTCCGATACAGCGAAGCACCCTGTCCATCCGCTGTTCAGCATGCCGCATGCCGAGTCCGGGGGAGGGCCAGCACAAAAACCGCATGGGATCCGCAATGAACAGATTAAGTATCAGTCATAAACTGGCAATCGGCTTCGGGTTTACGCTATTACTGCTTGCCATCGTGCTGGCGACGGTAAATTCCGGATATTCCGTCCTGCTCGACGCGGCATCCAATACCTCGGAAAACCGCTTGCCCAAAGTCACCATCATCAATGCGGCGACTTCCAATCAGACTTTGCAGATATTTCGCCTGCAGGAATTGATTGCCGCGAGCAGCGATGAAGATAACAAAAGAATCAACGACGAATTGAACCGGCTGCAGCAAAAACTCGGCGACGGCATACAGGCGCTGTCCGAACTGTATTCCCGCTACCCGCCGAGCGCATCGACCACGCTGTTCCAGGATGTGCTGAAGACCAAGGCGCTGGTTGATCCGCTGCAGGCCAGGGTCCAGGCGCTGGCTACCCGGAACCAGGGCGAAGAAGCCATCGCACTGATGAAGGAACTGGCCCCGCTGAACGACAAGCTGTTCGACCAGCTCGACAAGCTGAACACCGAAACGCTGGGTCGCACCATGGAGCAGAGCCGGAGCGCGACCCGGGAAGGCCGGCAGGCGCAACTGCTGACCTGGATCATCAGCGCTGTCTGCACGCTGGTCACGGTCGCGATTGCGGTCCAGATCATCCGCTCCATCACCCGGCCGCTGGCCGCCGCGGTGCAGGTGGCGAAAATCGTGGCGGCAGGGGATCTGAGCCAGCCCCTCCTGCCCAGGGGCAACGACGAAATCGCCCAGTTGCTGCGTGCGCTGGCGGACATGCGCGATGCGCTGGTCACCTCGGTTCGCGCCATCAACAGCAGCGCCGGACAGGTTGACCAGGTAGCCAATGAATTGTCATCGTCGTCCGGACTGGTGCTGCAGGCATCACACCGGCAGAACCAGGCCGCCAGCTCGGTTGCCTCGTCGGTCGAGCAGTTGACCGTCAGCATCGGCGAAGTCGCCGCTGCCTCCGCCCAGCAACAGAGTCATGCGCAGGAAAGCCTGGCCACCACCCGGGAGGGCGCCGTGCAGCTGAACAACCTGATTGCGGAAGTGAAGAAGATCCAGCAGAACGTTGAGGAAGTCTCCGGTCACGTCAACGCGTTTTCCGACGACACGCACCGGATTTCCCTGATGACCAGCCAGGTGCGCGATCTCGCCGACCAGACCAATCTGCTGGCGCTGAACGCAACCATCGAGGCCGCACGGGCGGGTGAGGCCGGACGCGGCTTTGCCGTGGTCGCCGACGAAGTCAGACTGCTGGCGGAAAAGTCTGCGCTGTCAGCCAGCCAGATCAACGAAGTGACCAGCGTGCTGACCAGCCGCTCCGGCCAGTTGCAGATTGCCGTGCGCCAGAGCCAGGATTCGCTGCAGTCGAGCGAACACTGCATCGCCGTGGTCGAAGGCGCATTCCGTCGCAGCGAAACGGCCGTCGAATTGACCGTGCAGCGGTCCGGCTCCATCGCCAGCGCGGTCAAGGAGCAGCAACATTCCAGCGGCGACATCACCCGCCATATGGAACAGGTCGCGCAGATGGCGGAGGAAAACACCACCATCGTCGGCCAGATGTCGGACAACGCCAGCGCCATGACCCGCTTGTCGGCCGAGCTCGGCCAGGCGGTGAATGCGTTCAGGCTGCCGGACGCCTAGGCGAAGAACGGGGGCAGGGACCACGAAGGAGAGGACGGCACATGCCCGACTGCAGGTACGGGGTTACGGGGTGAACTTGCCTTCGAAGCTCTTGCCCCAGTTATCGCCGGTGCCCCTGAAGCCGCCGCGACCGTTCGCCTCCCAGCCGCTGCCCCAGTTGTCGCCAGTCCCCCGGTAGCCGCCCCGGCCGTCAGACTCCCAGCCACGGCCCCAGTTGTCACCGGTCCCCCGGAAGCCGCCCCGGCCATCCGATTCCCAGCCGCTGCCCCAGTTGTCGCCAGAGCCCCGGTAACCGCCCCGGCCATTCGATTCCCAGCCACGGCCCCAGCTGTCACCGGACCCTCTCAGGTTGCCCTCTCCGGCATTCGCGGCGGAGAGGCCGCCCAGGGCCAGCACGATGACAAGCACGCTGGCTCGCAATGACTTTTTCATGATTTGCCTCGATTGCCCATTCTGCATGAGTGGAAAATCGAGAATAGCACCGGGACATTCCGGCTCGTGTAACGGTGCCATGCTCAAAAAAACAAGGGCGCTGCAGCGCCCTTCCGGCCGGGCACGCGTTCGATGCAGAACATTGAATACATCATTAATTAGATGTTTTATATAGCGTTTTTTAAACAATCAATCATTTTGTGTACCTAACCGTGTACCTAAAACAAGAAGTGCCTATGAAATTTGGCCAGATCCTTATTGCGACTAAGCCTGCGAACGGCTTGCGATGGAGCGCCTTAGGCAGCAAAAGAGCATGATCACCACAGACGACCCAAGTTGCCTGGCCGCTGCGGTATTTCTGCTGTCGCGCCGCCAACGACCAGGGTTCGGCGAACGGCCGCCGGAACTCCATCCAACATGGATGGCATAGGCGAAGGCCTAAATAGTCTTGTAATGCCCCGTTGTGACCCCCTGAGGAGACAGATCACCGGCGACGTCCCCCGGCGACTGCCGTCTTGCTCTGGATGGCATCCAGCACTAGTGCACTTTTGCACCTGGTGGGCCCACCGTTTGCTGTTGTCTGCCATCGCCTGTTTCCCTTGGTCATGGCATGGGTAGATTTTCTATCTGGACCAGTATGCATGCGCCCATGCAATGGCCAGGCTCGTTAGAATCGCCTTTCCCAGCCAGCCAAATAGACATTTTGCTCATGCTCCTTCTTGATCAAGAGTTCAAGAACCTGAGCACGCCTCAAGGCATGGGCTTCAGCCAGCTCATCAAGAAGGTCGACGACCTTGTTAGGCAAAATAAAATTGTATTGCTTCTTATCCGTTTGTCTTTCTCTGCTGACTTGGCGGTTCCAGCCTCGCCGAATATTCATAAGTAACAATTTCAATTCAGCCTGAGCCAAATCTTCCCGATCGAAAAAAATAAGTAACTCCGTATAATTCTCTATTGGTTTTATACGCCAAGCAAGATGTGGCTCATTCTTCCGCAACCAATCAGATGCAAACCGACACCGCTTTTCACCCTCGGCTTTATCGGCAAACCACTTAAACCGATCATCCCCCCTTTTATGCTGAATCCAATCCTTCTTTATACTTTTTAGCTCACGAATCTTTTCCTCAGTGTTGAAGCCCCATATATCTATCATAGCAACTAACTGGCTACGTCCCTGCAAATTCGGCAAAAGAGAAACAGCACCTCCATCAGTCATTCTTCGTAGTTTATAAAAAAGCCATTCATATTGCCTCTTTTCATCAGTTATCCATGCAAGTTCCCCCTCAGGCACCATGAACCAGTCTTTTCCCTCTAAAAGATCTTCCTTCTGACTAGGGTGTTTTTGCAAATGTTCTGCAATCATTCGCCTCATTGATCCCCCTCCGCACCCAACACAGTCAAATTTTGCGCCTCGATATTTATTAAAAAAAAGCCATGCCCAAATATCAAGCCTGTGATTAACAGCAGTGTCACCCATCACCTTGCTCAATGCGTCATTATACCGAATTGCCATAGTTAATCCCTATTGGAAAATATATCCCCATTGCCATTAAAAATGAAAAGGAATGATCTTATCGCTCCCCTAGCAAGAAACCATAGTAACTCTACTGCAATCCTAGCCTCAACAAATGGATCCCCTATGTACTCCCTAGGGGCTATCTATGGGCAAAAAAACTACCCCTATGCAGGAAATTTAGTAGCTTCATCATGCCGAAGCTTCGTCGGAACTATGGGACCTGTTCACAAACACACGGTGATGCAACCAAGGGTAGAGAGAATGCCTCCCCCTCTCCCAGACGACTCATGACAGCAGGCTCTTGGGCGGCCTCCTTTCCTCACAAACCTGAAGTAGGGAGCAAGGGGAAAAATATATTGCTGGCCAATCCTCTGTGCAAACATGAGGTACTCCACAATGAGAATCATCCGCCTGAAAGAAGTCATCGACTCAACGGGGCTGGCTCGCTCGACCATCTACAAGAACATTTCTGAAGGAAGCTTCCCAAAACCCGTCTCCTTGGGCAATCGCTGTGTCGGCTGGGTGGAAAGCGAGGTCCATGACTGGATCCTGGAGAGAATCAAAGAACGAGACTTGAGCTAGCACGCCAAAGCAGTCGAAAACACCTGAAGTCGAGCCACGCACCAAAGCCATGACCAGGCTCTTCCCTGGTCATGGCTTTTATGCTGTCCCTAGTCAGTCCGAGGGAACATCCAGACTTCACATGACTAATATTTCTACAGATTGACGTTCAGAAAAAATTCCCGTGCATAGCGGCCACTTTCAGAAGAAATCCGCGATACAAACGGGAGCGCAAATTTCTGTTTAGTAATATGAATTACGGACTCTCATCAAGACAATGAATTACGGACTCCCACCAAATGAAATGAACTACAGATATCCACCAAGGCAGATCAGAGCCGTGCCACAAGAACACCATTCCCGATACGTCCAATGAGAAACAGGATGACTGCAAGGGGCTTCCATCCTGCTCCCCTTCTCCCGGGGAGTAAAAAAACACATCTCCTGCTGTGTCTATGTATCGACCAACAGGATGATCCCGAAATGCCCCCCTCCACCACAGCACGGCGCCATAGCGTCAACACAAATCTTCACTTGCATCACGCAGACAGCTTTCGTGGGCTCCCTGTCATGATCAGGCATGCTCCGCTCATTCAGGAGTATCTAGACCGGCTCCATGACACCTTGCAGCGTGCCCTGGACGAGCACCCCAGGACCCTTGCCTTGCGGTTTGATCTTCGGCTCCCGGAGGAAGAACTCTTCCCCCTTGGTGCATTCACTAATCAAGTGATGCCACGTTTCATTGACTCGCTGAAGGCGAAGATTGCTCATGACCGTGAGCGGTCCCGTCAAAGCTACGGCAAGGCCCACCCCACCAGTGTCCGCTACGTATGGGCCCGGGAACTTGGCCTCACTGGGAAGCCGCACTACCACTGCGTGCTCTTTCTCAACCAGGATGCCTACTTCTCCTTTGGGCGCATCGGCTCAGGCCAAGAGAACACCTACAGCCGCATTCAGTCCGCTTGGTCCAGCGCACTCAGACTGTCCCACGACGATGTGACTGGACTGGTCCATGTGCCTGACAACTCAACGTATCGACTGCGTAGGGATGATGCAGAAGAGCTGGAAGCGTTCTTTCATCGAGCCAGCTACCTCTGCAAGGCTGCGACCAAGGGCTATGGAGATGGGCAGCATGCATTTGGTTCTAGCAGGAGATAAAGGCCGGATAGGCCGGTTCCTGAGAGACAAGGCACAGACCTCTCTTCGACCACTGCGAGTAAAGCAGCGCAGGAGCCGAAGCTCCATGCATCACCTCACAAACGCCCGGAAAAATGACGCGAAAGGAATGGTCCCGTCACTGATGCCGAGGCGTTGATCATTGCCTCTGGCGGGCCCTCAAAAATGATCCTTCCGCCTTGCTTCCCTGCCCCCGGCCCCATATCCACCACATGATCGGCAATGGCGATAACGTCCGGATGGTCATTTCTTCGATCCACTCTAAAATTGGATGACGGCAGCGCCTAGCTTGCGCGATCAGGAAGCAACCTGACTGCGTGCGCAGCAAGTCGTGTCATCGCAAGGGCCGTAAGGCCGTCGCGAGCCTGGATGGACATGCCTTCCAGCATTGTGTTGAGCGCAGCAGCGAGCGACTTGATATCGGTATCGGCCGGCAACTGCCCCTGACCCACGGCTAGCTTGAGTCGGTTGACAAAAAGCTGCCTGCCATCACGGCGCAACGTTGCAACCGCCTCGGAAACCTCTGCAGAGTCAGGAGACACATTGATCGCTGCCAGGACGACTAGGCAGCCACAAGGGGCATGAGGTGACAGAAGAATGCCCGCAGCCTCCCGGAAGAACTCGTCTATCGCGTGATAGATGTCGGGCTGCTCGCCCATCCTGGCCCAGGTTGCATCCCAGTAGGTGCGCTCATAGAAGCCCACTGCCTCCAGGAATAGCTTCGCCTTGTTACCGAAAGCTGCGTACAGGCTGGGAGGGTTGATTCCCATTGCCGCGCACAGCTCATTGATCGAGGCGGGCTCGTAGCCCCTGCGCCAAAACACATCCAAGGCCTGGATCAATGCCTGCTCACGGTCGAAACCGCGCGGGCGGCCCTTGTTGCGTGCGGGCGTTTTTGGTTGTTCGGGACTGAACATGGGCTTTAACTCACTTGGTTGCAATCAAGTCGCTTGACAAAATCTGTAGCAAACACTATACAATGCCGAGATTCTGTATTGATCACTACAGTTATTGGTCATCAAAGGCGGCCCCACGTGAAATCTATCTGGCATCAAACCTATTGGCACGAGGTACAACATCGGCATGGCCTGCACCTAAGGCCTGAGCAATGATTAGCGCACTAGCCCAGGGTGCAGGCGACTGGGTGGAGGCCGTGCGGGCCCTCGGTCACTGGGGCATGGCCCTGTATGCGATGGTCTTCGTGCTGGCTACGTTGGCTTTTCTGCCTGCCTCGCCTTTGACGGCTATTGCCGGCTATCTGTATGGACCGCTATGGGGAACGCTTCTGATTTCTCCCGTCGGAGTGCTCAGCGCAGTGCTGGCATTCGGCATAGGTCGCCGTGCTGCACGACCAAGGGTGCAGCGGCGCTTGGCGCACCACCCGCGACTGGCGGCTGCGGATCGGGCGGTCGAGCGCGGCGGGTTCCGCGTTGTTTTCCTGCTGCGTCTTGCCTCCATCGTACCATTTGCGCCTCTCAGCTACGTTCTGGGCGCTAGCAAGATGCCTGCTCGTGATTTTTCGTTGGCCTCATGGCTGGGATTGCTTCCAGGCACTTTTTTATACGCTTACTTGGGATCGCTAGCCTCCGATGTCACTGACATCCTGAGCGCTCAGGCTGCTAGTGGTGATGGAGTTCGCATGCTGACCTGGCTCGGAATGGGCGCAGTAGCGCTGGTCATCGTAGTGCTTGCACGGTCTGCGCGCGCTGTCGTTATCTAAACGGCTATGGCTTTCAGGTGCCCCTTGCCGCGCAGATCCGCAGCGAGGCGGATATCAGCACTATGGCTGTAGAACTGATCGTTGATGCGCATCAGGCCGAGGCGGTTGTGAGATCGGGACAGGCCGACGTTGTCGCCTTGGGACATAGCGCCTTGCGAGACCCGCATTTCCCACACCATGCGCGACGCATGCTGTATGCATGCAAGCCGCAGCACCCTTATCCCGAATGGAACGTCCAAGCCGGCTGGTGGCTAGCCAACCGCGAAAGCCGATTGCAATGGCTTGGCCCCTAGCGTTCCACCGATGTCAAACACGCCGATTTTACTGGCAACGCGTGATCCAGATGCGGGACCAACCACGTATTTTTTGACCATTTCCCCAACCCCAACCAGGAGTGAAGCCATGAGCAAACCCACTTACGTTCAGGAATACAACGCCATCGTCGAAGTGCTGAACCAGTACAACGAAGGCGGCAAACAAGCCAAGAGCAGCATCATGAAGCCAGCTTTCAGCGAGCAGGCCACCATCTTTGGCGTCGACGGCGACAACAAGCTTACCGGCGGCCCGATCCAAGGCTTGTTCGACATCATCGACACGGCCTTCCGTCCGTCGCATGAAGCGCAGGGCGTGATTGTCAATATCGACATTGTTGGCTCCGCAGCCAGCGCGCGTATCGACACCAACGACATCTCCGGCTTCTGCTTCACCGATTTCTTTAACCTGCTGAAGGTCGAAGGTAAATGGACGGTGGTCAGTAAGATCTACCACACCCATGTTGCGCCTTAAGAAGCTGTTATTGCAACACTGAGGGCGCGCCACAAGCACGCTCACGACCCCATTCATTCTGAGAGGAAAAGTTCATGAGCAAGAACATCAAGGCTGTTGCCACTGGTGAGTACAACGCTGTGATTGCCGTGGCACAGAAGTACGTCGATGGACTGTGCATTGGCAGTGTTGAAGGCGTAGCCGAGGCATTCCACAAGGACGCGGTCATGTACGGCTTTACCAACGGTGAACTGCTGGGTGGTCCGATTGGCAACCTGTTCGATTTCGTCAAGAAGAACGGCAAGGCCCCCGAGATCACGACGCGACTTGACGTACTAGCCATCACACCGACCACCGCAGTGGTTCGGGTTGACATGGAAAAGGATGCAATTGGCGCCGATTACAACGATTACTTGACGCTGATCCGCATTGACGGCAAGTGGCAGGTCATCGCCAAGGTTTACCACCAATTCGAAGGTTGATTCGCACGCAGCGGCCTGCTTCTACAGGCCGATTGCGCTGACCATGCCATCCTAACCCTGAAGTGCCTTATGCCCCTTTAATCAATACAAGCGCGTCTTGACGGCGTTATTGACCGAGCGGTCGCTAAGCATCGAACTGTGGGCGGCGTGGTTCTTGTTTGTCGTTATGGTCAGAAAATCTATCAAAGGGCCACTGGTTTAGCTGATCGAGAGGCACATGAACCGATGCGCGAGGACAGCGTGTTCCGCTTGGCCTCCGTGACCAAGCCATTGTGACAGTTGCTGTCATGCATCTGGTTGAAAAGGGGCGACGAGCCCTCGATGCGCCCGTAACACGCTACCTGCCCGCGTTCCGGCCTCGCCTGAGAGATGGCACGGAACCAGTCATCACCTTGCACCAGTTGCTAACGCATACGGCAGGCCTAGGCTACCGGTTCTCGTTGCCAGATAACAGCGACTACCATCGTCTGAACATCCCGATAGCATGGATTAGCCGGATCTGCTCCTGCACGACAACCTTGAGCGCCCTGGCGCGGCGTCGCTGCTCTTTACGCCAGGCGGGCGGTGGAACTACTCCCTGTCGATCGACGTAATCGGTGCTGTGCTTGAGAGGGGTGAGGGACGAAGCCTTAGTGAGGTCGTTCAAAGACGCGTCACCGGCCCACTTGGCTTGGGCGATACAGGTTTCGACGCCGCGTGCCGGAAGCTATTGGTCAAGCCTTACGCGGATGGCAAGCTGGATCCAGTTGAGATTATCGACGGGATGTCGGTGCCGCTGGACATTCCTGGATTCAAAAGGGCGGTCACCTTTTCGCCCAGCCGGACTTTGGACCCGCAGTCTTATCAATCCGGTGGCGCCGGGATGGTCGGTACGGCAGGAGGCATCTTGCAACTCTTGGACGTGATCCTCGCAGGTGGTGCGCCTTTGCTACGGCTGGAAACTGTCCGTCTGATGATGCAGGCCCACGTGGGTATCGACACCAAAACGCAAGGCTCAAGGCACCCTTCAGTGGGGCGGAGTGTATGGCCACTCATGGTTCGTTGATCCGGTCAATCAGTTGATCGTAGTCGCCTTGACCAACACCAGATTCGAAGGCATGCCCGGGCATTTCCCGGGCGACGTGCGCGATGCCGAATACGGCTAGCGCCCTGAGGACACAACAACACTACAAACTAAGAGGAGTCCATCATGGCCAAGGTATTCATCGTTGGCGGAGCAGGCAAAGTTGGCCGCCGGCTGACACAGCAACTGAGCCAGCGCGGGCATCAAGCATTGGCTCTGTATCGCAACCTGGAGCAGACCCAAGAACTTCAGGCGCTTGGCGCAACGCCGGTGCTAGGCAGCTTGCTTGACCTCGACACTGAGGGATTGTCTCGACTCATGGTTGGTAGCGATGCCGTGGTGTTCTCCGCAGGTGCTGGAGGCAAGGGCGGAATGGAGATGACCAAAGCGATTGACGGCTTTGGGCTTGAACTGGCCGTCGCCGCCGCCCGCAAGGCTGGAGTGCCTCGCTTCCTGCTGGTCTCGGCATTCCCCGAGACCTTCCGAGACAAGGAGGTTTCTGAGACCTTCGAGAACTACATGGCCATTAAAAAGCTTGCCGACGTGCATTTGGTCGAAAGCGATCTGGATTGGGTCATCCTTCGCCCTGGGACGCTTTTGGATACACCCGGCACCGGAAAAGTTCGCACGGGTCTCGCGATCCCATATGGCGATGTGCCACGTGACGATGTGGCTGCTACGCTGCTCGAAATCATCGAACGTCCGGCCGTCAGCAGAGTCATAGTTGAACTGACGCAGGGCGACGCGCCCATCAGCGACTCCATTCGGCAATTTGAACATGCCTGAATCGGAAGCCATGCGATGAAGACGACCCAAAGACTGTTGCTGGTCGGCGTTACTGGATTAGTGGGGCGGCATGTACTGGATCTGGCACTGGCCGATATGCGTGTCGCATCGGTGGTATCACCCGTGCGCCGCCCGCTGACTCTCAATCATTCCAAACTGTCGTCACCTCAGGTGGACTTCGACTGCCTCGACCAAGGCGCCCCCTGGTGGGATGCCGATGCCGTGATCTGCACACTGGGTACCACGATGAAGGTTGCAGGCTCGCAAGCAGCTTTCCGGCGCGTCGATCATGACTATCCGCTAGCCGTCGCAAGGCTGGCGCATGGGTTCGGCACACCGACCTACGTACTGAATTCGGCTATCGGTGCGGATGCCAACTCGCGATTCTTCTACAACCGCGTCAAAGGAGAGCTAGAGCGCGAACTAACTAGTGAAGGGTTCGCGTCGCTAACCTTCGTGCGTCCCGGCGTCATAGAAGGCAAACGCGAGGAGTTCCGCCTGGGCGAGCGCATATTGGTCTCTGCGCTCAGATTGACTAGGGCGCTGTTGCCCCTCCGATGGCGGCCGAACCCCGCCCCGAAGATCGCGCGAGCACTGCTGGAGGCCGCGCTGGAACCCATGCCGGGCCAGCATGTCGTGACGGCCGATCGCCTGACCTGAATCACGCGGTTTGTCCTGCCCAAACCAAACATCTGTATTGCCCGGCCCAAATGCATTTCACCACAACGCGCGTCGAGTGCATAAAAAATCTTAGTGATGAGGAAATGAGTATGCCAAAAATTGAATATAGCGTAAGCGCCCGGGCAACCCATCTTGAGGCCATGTTCAGTCCTGCTTAGTGTCCACCTCTTTTTGGTGGACACCATGCCGAAGACCGAACTCCCCACGTTGCGCCAGCGACGCTCTTATCCCAAACCCCTCAAGGCGCAGATCGTTGCCGAGTGTGCCCAGCCCGGCGCCTCGATTGCCGCGGTAGCGCTGTCACACGGTGTCAACGCCAATCTGCTACACAAGTGGATTCGCCTCGACCGCACTCGCTCTCAGGCAAGCGCGCCGGCATTCGTG
>NZ_JHVK01000037.1 GCF_000620105.1 Microvirgula aerodenitrificans DSM 15089
ACCAGAAAGCGCTGGTCCCGGATTGCCAGTATTGGTAGCGGGAATAATCGGTCTGGGTGCGCGAGGAGTAAGGGGTGACGGTATACGACAGCGGCAGGGTGGAGCCGACACAGCGGGTGACGCCGGTTTGCACCACCACCTTGCCGTCAGCCCCGAGCTGGGGAACCAGCGGTTCGCCATCGGGGCCGACGAACACGTCGTCGTCGTTGTACTGCGGAACGCCGAGGCGGGTGCGGCGCTGGATGGTCGGCAGGGCGAGCCGCCAGCCGGTGCCGCAGGGGCCGTTGCCGGCGCCGGCGCTGTAGCCGAGGGTCAGGGCGGGGGCGGATTCGCGGGCGACGGGGAGAGACAGCGGGATGTCGAACGAGACCAGGCCGGCGGAGAGGGTGGGCCCGCTGCCGTCACCGGGGCCGGGAAGGGCGTCGTGGATGGTGGGCAGGGTCGGCGGGGCGACGGAAACAGGCTCGGTGGACATGGCGTGGCTCCACGGATTGACAGGCAGGTGCAGCGGCATGCCTGGCGGATTGAGCCTGACGCAGGAACCTGCGACGGCATCGGGAGGCGCGGCGGGCAAGGGGTTGCCGGCGCTGATAAGACTGCTATAGCGAACTCTCTTCGCTGCCGCTCCCGCTGTCAGACAAGTGGTCGCGCGCTCAGTCCCCCGGCCGGACGTCCTGTTGCTGTCGGGTACGGCGCCATGCGTCAAGCTTGAAACCCTGCTCCCCGGCAATGGCCAGCGCCGTGTCGATATCGGTCTGCGACAGCTGCGGTGTGCGTGACAGCAGCCACAGATAGCGGTGATTCGGCGTACCGACCAGTGCCCAGCGGTAGTCCGGTGCCAGGCCGATTACCCAGTAGTCGCCACGGAACGGCCACATGAAAGTGACCTTCAGTTGTGCATTGCCGTGCCCGTCGACGACCACGGCGCTGCCCTCGGCCTGTTCGACACCGCCTTTTTCGTTCAGGCAGCGGTTCAGCACGCCAATCTTGCCATTGTCCAGCCGCCGGTATTCGGCCGTCGTATTGGCCACGCAGTGACGCTGAAAGAACATCGGCAGGCTGCCTATTTCATACCAGCGCCCCAGATAGCGGTCGAGATCCACGGCCGGCACACTGCGAACCGGCGCGGGATCGGCGGCCTGCGCCGGCGTGGCGCCCAGCGCCAGTAGCAGCAGGCAGGGAAGGGCAAGGTGTTTCATGCTGGTCTCCTGAGCGTGTCCGGCCTGTATCGTGGCAGAAAGCGCGCCATCCGGGCGCTTAATCGAGCTGGATGTTTCGCCCGGCCAGAAAACCGGAAGCCGCCTGCAGCAGTGAAACCAGCATGCACAGCAGCAGGGTGACCGTCCAGCCACCGCTCAGGTCGCGCAGCAGGCCGACCAGCATCGGCCCCGCGGCGGCCAGCAGATAACCGACCGCCTGCGCCATGCCGGACAGGGCTGCCGCCTGGCGCACGCTGCACGCTCGCAGACTGACGAAAGCCAGCCCCAGGATGATGGTTGCGCCGGCGCCCATGCCGTACATCAGCGTCCACAGCACACTCCAGTGCGGTGCCAGCAGCAGTCCGAGCAGACCGACTGTCGACAGTGTCGAGGTGGCGACTGCCAGCAGGCGCTGGTCGTGCAGGCGGCGGATGACCGGCACCAGCAGCAGCCCGGGCAGGGCCGAGGCCACCTGCAGCAGGCCATGCATCGAGCCGGCAGTGGCGGGCGGCAGCCCGGCATCGCGCAGCATCGACGGCAGCCAGCCGACGACGACGTAATACACCAGCGAGTTCAGTCCCAGGAACAGCGTGACCTGCCAGGCCAGCGCATTGCGCCACAGCGGGGTCTCCTGCACCGCTGTCGCCGCGGCCGGCACCGGCGCGGTATGCCGTTGCCACTGCGGCAGCCATGCCAGCAAACCGGCAAGGGCCAGTACGACCGGAAACAGCAGCGACAGTGCCCAGCCGGATGACCATTGCGCCAGCGGCACGGCCAGCACCGAACCCAGCCCGGCCGCGATGCCCATCACCAGCACATAAGCCGAGGTCAGCGAGGCGATGCGGTCCGGAAAATCGCGTTTCAGCAGGCTGGGCAGCAGAACATTGCCGATGGCAATGGCGGCACCGATCAGCAGGGTGCCGGCGAACAGCGCCCACTCGGCGCCAGCGGAACGGATCAGCAGACCGGCGATCAGCGCCAGCAGTGACAGCAGCAGCGTGCGTTCCAGCCCGCAGCGTCGCGCCAGTGGGCCGGCCAGTGGTGACAGGGCGGCAAACGCCAGCAGCGGCAGGGTGGTCAGCAGTCCGGCGGCGGTCGCGCTGAAGGCGAAGTCGGCCCGGATCAGGTCCAGTACCGGCGCCACGCTGGTCACCGGGGCGCGCAGATTGCTCGCGATCAGCAGGATGCCAAGAACCAGCAATCCGGCACGTGCAGGCGGAAGGGAGGGGGTGTTTGCAGTCATGGAGGGTCCGGGAAAAGAGGAACGGCCACTTTACGGCGAGCCCTTTTTGACTGTCTTTGGTTAAAATGACTTTTAATTGTCAAAAACAGCCATCTGGCCCGGAGTGCGGCATGTCCGACCTGTTTGCCTTCCCGCTGACCTTCGACCCGGATGCGTGGCCGGCTTCGGCAATCGCCCTGCGGCTCGATGTCCGCGACAACGGCCGCGAGCAGCCGTTCCACTGCCACCGCAAGGGTCAGCTGGTGCTGGCCCTGCGCGGGGCGGTGACCTGCACGGTAGAGGACGGCATCTGGCTGGTGCCGCCGCAGTGCGGGGTCTGGATTCCTCCCGGTCTGCCGCACAGCAACCGGGTCTCGGACAATGGCCGCATCGGCCTGCTGTTCGTCGAGCCCGGTGCCGCGGCGCTGCCGGCGCACTGCTGCACACTGGCCATCAGTCCGCTGCTGCGCGAGCTGATCGAGTATCTGGCCGGCCAGGCGCCGGATTATCCGGCCGATGGTCCGACCGGACGGCTGGCGCGGGTGCTGCTGGAGCAACTGGCGTCGATGCCGGCCGAGCGGCTGTACCTGCCGGTCGCGACAAGCAGCCGGTTGCGGCGGATTGCCGATGCACTGATCGCCGATCCGTCTGACCGGCGTACGATGGCGCAATGGGCCGCGTGGGTGGCGCTGAGCGAGCGCAGCCTGGCCCGGCTGGCCCTGGCCGAAACCGGCATGACCTTTGGCCGCTGGCGGCGGCAGCTGCACCTGATCGTGGCGCTGCAGCGGCTGTCGGTCGGTACGCCGGTGCAGATCGTGTCGCAGGATCTCGGCTATGAATCGGTCAGCGCGTTCATCACCATGTTCCGCAAGGCACTGGGCCAGGCGCCGACCCGCTACATGGCTGACAGAAACCTGGCTGAAAACCGGTATTGAGCGGGCCGTGCAGCATACGCGACGGGTGCCCATCCCGTGCCAGCCCTGTATCCTTGAGGTCTTGCTGGAGACATGAACAAATGCATGACATTGCCGCGCTCGCCCGGGCGCTTCCCAAAGCCGAACTTCACCTGCACATCGAAGGCACCCTCGAACCCGAACTGGCTTTCGAGCTGGCTGACCGCCATGGCGTGACCCTGGCCTATCCCGATGTCGCGGCGCTGCGTGCCGCCTACGATTTCGACAGCCTGCAGTCCTTTCTCGACCTGTACTATGCCGGCGCCGACGTGCTGCGTGACGAAGCGGACTTCTATGCGCTGACCCGCGCCTATCTCGAACGCGCGCACGCCGACAATGTCCGCCATGTGGAAATCTTCTTCGACCCGCAAACGCATACCGCGCGTGGCGTCAGCCTGCCGACCATGCTGGCCGGCATGCGCCGCGCGCTGCTCGAAGCCGAGGCGCGCGACGGTATCAGCTTCCGCCTGATCCTGTCCTTCCTGCGCCACCTGTCCGAAGCCGACGCGATCGCCACGCTGGAACTGGCCAGACCGTTCCTGCACCGCATCGACGGCATCGGCCTCGATTCGAGCGAACGTGACCATCCGCCGTCCAAATTCCAGCGCGTCTTTGCCTACTGTCGCGAGCTCGGCCTGCCGGTGGTGGCCCATGCCGGCGAGGAAGGCCCGCCCGACTATATCCGCGAAGCGCTGGATCTGCTGAATGTCAGCCGCATCGACCATGGCGTGCGCTGTGCCGAAGATCCGGCACTGATGGCGCGTCTGGCGCGCGAGCAGACGCCGCTGACGGTCTGTCCGCTGTCGAACCTGAAGCTGCGCGTGGTCGATGACCTGCGCGAGCACAACCTGGCCCGTCTGCTGGATGCCGGGCTGAAAGTCACCATCAACTCGGACGATCCGGCCTACTTCGGTGGCTATGTGAACGACAACTATGTGGCCTGTATCGAGGCACTGAAGCTCAGTGCCGGGCAGGTGGTCCGGCTGGCGAAGAACAGCATCGAGGCCAGCTGGCTGGATGTCGACGCCCAGGCACGCCTGCTGGCCGATATCGACCGCGTGTACGCCGACTGGCAGGCCGCGTAGCAGCGCATTGACGCCGGCGGCCGGTGGCCGCGCGGCACAGGCAGCACCAGACCGGGAGAGCGTCGCATGCACCTGTCGCGACTGGAAGTGGCGCATTTCCGTGGCATTCGCCACGGCGTGCTGGATTTTGACCCGGCCAGCACCGTGCTGATCGGCGAGAACGACAGTGGTCGTTCCAGCCTGTTCGATCTGCTGACGGCAGTACTGAAAGCGCCGGAGGACGGCGCCGGCCCCTTCGCCTTTTCGCGCTGGGACGTGCGCTGCCCCGAGGAAGGCCTGTGCGAAGTGCCGCAGCCGATCCGTGCCCGGCTGTGCTTCGTCGAGCGCGAGCCCGGCGAGTGGGATGTGCCGGCGTTCGAGCCGGTGCGTGAACTGTTGGGCGGCATGCCGTGGCCGCGCGAGCTGTGCTTCGAGCTGGCGGCCAGCAACGAGCGGCACGGCCGCGAGGTCGATACCTGGCGCTTCACCGGCCCGGCCGGCAGCCGTGACAACGATGCTGCCCAGCTGGCCTGGCTGCGGGCGCTGAATCCGCTGATCCGCATCGATGCCAGTGCCTCGCCGGCCCGCCGGCTGCCGCTGGCGGCGCACCTGGCCACGCTGGCCGGCACCCCGGACCAGGCTGACCAGCTGGCGGCGCGCGTGCATCGCCATTACCAGCAACTGGTCGAAGGCATCAGCGTCGACCTGCCGGAAGAACTCAGTGCCGGTTTCGACGCGGCGCTCGATCTGCTTGAACGGCTGAACGCCCCCGGGCGCAATGGCGACGAGGCGCCGCGGCATGCGCCGATGCTGGGAGAGCTGATCGGCAATGGCAGCGGACTGACGCCGCAGACCTTCCTGCCCCCGTACGGCAACACCGCCTACCGGCTCGGCCTGTTGCTGCTGCTCGGTGCCGTGCTCGACCATCGCGACACGCCGACGGCGCCCGGCGCCGAACCCATCCTGATCATCGAAGACCCGGAAGCCCATCTGCACCCGATGACGCTGTCGGCCATCTGGCATCTGATCGACCGCATCCGCTGGCAGAAAATCGTCTGCACCCATTCCGGCGATCTGCTGGCCTCGGTGCCGATGACCTCGCTGCGCCGGCTGACGCGGCTGAATGGCGAGGTGACCGTCTGGCGGGTGGCGGCCGATGTACTCGACCGCGACGAACTGCGCCGCTACAGCTATCACGTGCGCAGCCATCGCGGCGTGGCGGCCTTTGCCCGCTGCTGGCTGCTGGTCGAGGGCGAAACCGAATTCTGGCTGCTGCCCGAACTGGCGCGGCTGTGCGGCTACGACTTTGCCATGGAGGGCATCGTCTGCGTCGAGTTCGCCCAGTGCGGCCTGCCGCCGCTGGTCAAGGTCGCGCAGGCGCTGGGCATCCGCTGGCACCTGCTGGCCGACGGTGACCATGCCGGGCAGAGCTATGCCGCTGCGGTGCGCAGCCATGTGCCGCCCGGCGAGCTCGACCAGCATGTGACCGTGCTGCGCCAGCGCGATATCGAGAATGCGCTGTGGCACGCCGGCTATGCCGATGTCTATCGCCGCCACGCCCGGCTGCCGGAAACGGCGGTCGACGTCATGTCGCCGGCGCGGGTGATCACCCGCGCCATCCATCGCACACCGAAGCCGCTGCTGGCGCTGGAAGCGCTGGATGCGATGCAGCAGGCCGGCTCGCCCGGCGTGCCGGAGGAAATGCGTCGGGTCATCGAGTGCTGCGTGGCACTGGCTCGTGGCGAATCGCCGCTGGTGGTCGAGCCGGCGCAGGAGCCGCATTCCCGACATCACCACCGGCCGCGGCGCAAGACCCATCACCGCTATCGGCCGCCACCGGAGGCGTAATCCCCCGGACGGCCCCTTTTTTCGGAGTCCCGCATGAGCGAATCCCTGTCTCCCGAACGCCTGGCCCAGGTCGATGCCTGGTGGCGCGCCGCCAACTTCCTGACCGTCGGCCAGATCTACCTGCTCGACAACCCGTTGCTGCGCGCGCCGCTGAGCGAGGCGCACATCAAACCGCGCCTGCTTGGTCACTGGGGGACCTCGCCCGGCCTGAATTTCCTGTATGCCCACCTGAACCGGGCGATCCAGGACCATGACCTCAATGCGATCTTCCTGTGCGGCCCCGGTCATGGCGGCCCGGCCATGCTGGCCAACACCTGGCTGGAAGGCAGCTACAGCGAGCGCTACCCGGCAGTTTCGCGCGACGAACAGGGCATGCGCCGGCTGTTCCGCCAGTTTTCGTTTCCCGGCGGCGTGCCGAGCCATGCCTCGCCGGAAACGCCGGGGTCAATCCACGAGGGCGGCGAGCTCGGCTATGTGCTTTCCCATGCCTATGGCGCCGCTTTCGACAATCCGTCGCTGCTGGTCGCCTGCGTGATCGGCGATGGCGAGGCTGAAACCGGGCCGCTGGCCACTGCGTGGCACTCGAACAAATTCCTCGATCCGGTCCGCGATGGCGCGGTGCTGCCGATCCTGCACCTGAACGGCTACAAAATTGCCAACCCGACCGTGCTGGCGCGCATCCCGCAGGCCGAGCTGGAGAGCCTGCTGACCGGCTATGGTTACCAGCCGTATTTCGTCGATGGCGACGATCCGGACATCCTGCACCCGCGCATGGCTGCCGTACTTGACCGCGTGCTGGCGGATATCCGTGGCATCCAGCGCGCGGCGCGGGTCGAGGGCAACACGGTGCGGCCACGCTGGCCGATGATCGTGCTGCGCACGCCGAAAGGCTGGACCGGCCCGAAAACCGTGGATGGCCAGCTGACCGAGGGCAGCTGGCGCTCGCACCAGGTACCGCTGTCGGGCCTGTTCGGCAATCCGGCGCATCTGCGCCAGCTCGAAGACTGGCTGTACAGCTACGGCCCGGACACGCTGTTCGACGCCAGCGGGGCGCCGCGGTCGCAGATCGCCGCGCTGGCGCCAGCCGGCACGCGGCGCATGGGACTCAATCCGCATGCCAATGGCGGCGAACTGCTGCGCGACCTGCTGCTGCCCGATTATCGCGATTACCGGGTCGACGTGCCGACGCCGGGGGGCGTCGATGCCGAAGCGCCGCGTGCGCTGGGCATGTTCCTGCGTGATGTGATGCGCGCCAATGCGGCATCGGCCAACTTCCGCGTGTTCGGCCCGGACGAAACGGTGTCGAACCGGCTCGGTGCGCTGTTCGAGGCCACGGAACGCGCGTGGATGGCCGAGCGGCTGCCGGGCGACGACCATCTGGCTGCCGGTGGCCGGGTCATGGAAATCCTGTCCGAGCATACCTGTCAGGGCTGGCTGGAGGGCTATCTGCTGACCGGTCGCCATGGCTGGTTCTCGTGCTACGAGGCATTCATCCACATCATCGACTCGATGTTCAACCAGCACGCCAAATGGCTGAAGGTCACCCGCGAAGGCATCCCGTGGCGACGGCCGATCGCCTCGCTGAACTACCTGCTGACGTCGCACGTCTGGCGCCAGGACCACAACGGCTTCTCGCACCAGGACCCGGGCTTTATCGACCATGTGGTCAACAAGAAGGCCGAGGTGATCCGCGTCTACTTCCCGCCGGATGCCAATACGCTGCTGGCAGTGTCCGACCACTGCCTGCGCAGCCGCAATCTGGTCAATGTCATCGTTGCCGGCAAGCAGCCGGCGCCGCAGTGGCTGGACATGGAAGCCGCCGTGCGCCACTGCGAGGCCGGCATCGGCATCTGGGAGTGGGCCAGCAACGATATCGGCGACGAGCCGGACGTGGTCATGGCCTGCTGCGGCGACGTGCCGACGCTGGAAACGCTGGCGGCGGTGGCCATCCTGCGCGATGCGTTCCCGGACCTGAAAATCCGGGTGGTGAACGTGGTCGACCTGATGCGGCTGCAGCCGCCGGAGGCGCATCCGCACGGGCTGCCCGAACGCGAATATGCGGCGCTGTTTACCGCCGACAAGCCGGTGATTTTCGCCTATCACGGCTATCCGTGGCTGATCCACCGGCTGGTCTACCGCCGGACCAGCCATGACAACCTGCACGTGCATGGCTACAAGGAAGAAGGCACGACCACCACGCCGTTCGACATGACCGTGCTCAACGAACTCGACCGCTATCACCTGGCCATGGCCGTGATCGACCGGGTACCGGCGCTGGCGCGCGTGTCCGCCTACGCGCGCCAGCGCTTGCGCGACCAGCTTGGCCGTCATCGCGATTACATCCGCGAGCACGGCGAGGACATGGCGGAAATCCGCGACTGGCGCTGGCCGGCCGCAAGTGGGGCAGACGGAAAGGCAAGGGAACAATCATGAGCATGCAATTGCGGTTTCTCGGGGCGGCCGGTCAGGTCACGGGCTCGGCCCATCTGCTGGAGATTGGCGACAAGCGCATCCTGATCGACTGCGGGATGTATCAGGAGCGCGCATTTCTCGAGCGCAACTGGGCGAGCTTTCCGGTACCGCCATCCAGCATTGATGCGGTACTGCTGACCCACGCCCACCTCGACCACTGCGGATTGCTGCCGAAACTGGTTCGCGACGGCTTCAGCGGCAAGATCTGGGCCACCGCGCCGACCCTCCGTCTGGCCAGCCTGGTCATGACCGACATTGCCCGCATCCAGGCCGAGGATGCCGGCATCAAGCAGGCGCGGCATGCGCGCGAGGGCAGACAGGGCGAGCATGACGGCGAACTGCTGTATACCGGCTATGACGTGCGCCGGACCGAGGCGCATTTCCGCGAAGCGCGTTTCGGCGAGCCGCTGTCGCCGGTCGACGGCGTCAGCGTGCGCTTTCTGCCGGCGGGCCACATCCTGGGTGCCGCCCTGCTGGAGGTCACGGCCCGCGATGCCGGCAAGACCCGCAAGCTGGTGTTCTCCGGCGACCTGGGCCGGCGCGACATGCCGATCGTGCCGGACCCGGCCGTGCTGCACGAGGCTGACTACATCGTGCTGGAAACCACCTACGGCGATCGCGACCACCCGGACGAGGACACCGAGGCCGTGCTGGCCGACATCGTCAACGATACCGTCGACCGGGGCGGCAATCTGGTGGTGCCGTCATTCGCCATTGAACGCGCACAGCAACTGCTGCTGCATTTCTCGCATCTGCTCGGTTCCGGCCGCATTCCGCCGCTGCGGGTATACCTGGACAGCCCGATGGCCATCGATGCCACGGCGATCTACCGGCGCATGCTGACCTTTGTTGACGGGCCGGCGCGCGAAATGCTGCGCGGCCGTGAATGGCGTGACACGCGGCGGCTGATCGAGACCGTGCGCAGCCCGGTTGCCTCGCGGGCGCTGGATGCCATCCACGGCACGGCCGTGCTGATCGCCGGTTCCGGCATGTGTACCGGGGGGCGCATCAAGCAGCACCTGAAAGCGAATATCAGCCGGCCGGAGTCCACCGTGCTGTTCACCGGCTACCAGGCCGAGGGAACGCTGGGGCGCGAGATCGTCGATGGTGCACGGGAGGTCCGCATCGGCGGCGAGTCGTATCCGGTCCGGGCGCGCATTGCCGAGCTGCATGCGATGTCGGCCCATGCCGACCGTCGCGGTCTGCTGGCCTGGCTGGGCGGGTTCTCCGCGCCGCCGCGCAAGCTGTTCCTGGTCCATGGTGAGGCCAGCGCCCGGCAGGCATTCGCCGATACCGTCGCGGCGGATCTCGGCTGGCCACTGGTCCTGCCGCAGTGGGGCGACGTGGTCACGCTGGACTGACTCGCGGCTGGTGACCGCCGGCCCGGAACTGCTGTCCATCGCCTGAACGGGCGAGGCTACAGCGAGGTGTAGAAAGTCCGCACCCCGGAGCCGATGAACTGGACGCCGACGCAGATCAGCAGGAAACCCATCAGCCGGGTCAGCACGTCCATGGCGCTCGGGCCGAGCTGCTCGGAAATGCGCGACGACAGCCGCAGTGCCAGCCACACGCAGAGCGTGGCGCCAACGATGGCCAGCAGGGTCAGCCCGAGTGCGGCCAGCTTGAAATTCCAGTTGGAAATTTCGGCGATCTCGGTCGAGAAGCCGATGACCACGGCGATGGTGCCGGGGCCGCTGATGCCCGGCATGGCCAGCGGGAAGAACGCCACCTGATGGCCTTCGCGCGTGGCCTGGCTGGTGGTGTCCTGCGAGTGGTACAGCATCCGGTAGCCGACCAGCGCCACGACGATGCCGCCGGCGACCCGCAGTGCACCATACGAGATACCGAACATTTCCAGCACCACGTTGCCGCCGACCAGCGATACCACCATGATGCCGCCCGCGTACAGGCAGGCATCCAGTGCGACCCGCGCGCGCTGCGTGCGGCTGTCGTGGGTGGTCAGCGAGATGAACATCGGGATCTTCGACAGCGGGTTGGTGATGACCACCAGGCTGAGCAGGGCGCCGAGCAGATACTGCGATACGAGTTGGGTGATCGACATGGGGCGGGTGTCCGGGACCAGCCGGCATTATGCGCATTCTGCTGCCTGTGTGCACCCGCCGGATGGATGCAGCGGGTGCGCATGGCGCACCGGCATCCATTCCTGTCCCTCCGCCGGAGTCCCGGGGTCCGCGCCGCTTACAGCAGGAGACTGATCTGGCCAAGCGATGAGCGCAGTGAGCCCGGCGCCGTCTGATACAGCGAACTGGCCGAACTGGCCAGGCTGGGCGACTGCGGCAGAGAGCGCAACGATGAGAGCATCGAATACGATGCCGGTGAACGCAGGGTGGCCACCGACGGCGAGGTGGCCAGACTTCTGATGCTGCGCATCGAAGCCAGCGACCCCAGGCTGGATCTCAGCCCTGATGTCGATGTCGAGGCGTTCAATAGCGCGGCCCTGGGAAAAAACGATTGCGGGACAGCAACATCCACCATGGTGGGCAGTCTGCCAATACGCGGATCGAGATGATCGGGGGACACTTTGTGGAAAGTGTGGGCGAGATTCGTGCCTTTTCGCATCAGATGGACAAACAGGCCGATTTCAATCACTGCTGTGGCAATTTGAAAAATATTGGAAGCGATACTCAGCTTTTCCGACACGGCCGGGTGAACGCCCTCCATGCTGCCCGACGCGGCCTGCAAGGCGGAAGACGTCAGGCTGAAGCCGGCCGCCACATAAGACAAGGCCATCAGCAGTGGAGAGCCCATGCCGGCCGTCGTTATCACCAGGGCCAGGGCAACCACGGCGCTCAGCATGCCGGCGAAAATATCCAGGCCGGATCCAAGGCTCAGATAGCCCGACGGATCGGTCCGGTTGATCGGGTCGCCATTGCAGAATGCGTAGCCATTGACGCCCCCTGCCGAGAACGGACTGAACGGATCCAGGCGCAGAAGGCGCTGTATCGTTGGCGAGTAGCTGCGAGCACCGTTGCCCAGGTGATACAGCTGAACGTTATTGTCGATCACGTCGATCAGCTGCCCATGCATGCCGATCATGACGCGGCCGAAAGCCGGGGGCCGCATCAGAGAGGCACGGCGCGTTCTGAATGTCATGGCTTTTCCCCCCGATAAGGAACTCGTCGGCGAGAACGCCTCCCGCCCGTACTCCGCTTCATATATACAGCGGAGTGCGGGCGGGCAGGGCAAAGGCCGATGAGTGGATGCCCATGCCGGCCGTCAGTACCTACTCGTTGCCGAGTTTCAGCGGGATGTACAGCGTGTTGTCCAGCCGGCGCACCAGCAGTGCCAGGTTCGGGCCGGAGGCAGCAAGCAGCTTCTCGAACGTCTTCAGGTCGGCGACGCTGTTCTGGTTGACGCCGATGATCACATCGCCGCGCATCAGGCCGGACTTGGCCGCCAGACCGGTCACCTTGTCGACCAGCAGGCCACCCTGGATGCCCAGCTGCGAACGCTGCTCACGCGTCAGTTCGCTGACCGAGATGCCGAGCCGGTCGAAATTCAGCTGCGGCTGCTGTTCGGCCTTTTTCTTCTGTGCGCCCTGGGCCGTGTCCGCCTTCAGTTCGACCAGCACCGCGTTCAGCGCCAGCGACTGGCCCTTGCGCCAGACGCCGAGTTTGACCGTAGTGCCGGGCTTCTTCTCGCCGACCAGCATCGGCAGGTCGGCCGAACTGCCGACCTTCTTGCCGTCAAGGCTGAGAATGATGTCGCCCGGTGCCAGACCGGCCTTGGCCGCCGGACTGCCGGATTCGACCCGGACCACCAGCGCGCCATCGGCGGTGTCGCGACCGAACGAACGGGCCAGCTCCTGGGTCATTTCCTGGATGTGCACGCCGAGCTGGCCACGGCTGACCTTGCCGCTGGTCTTCAGCTGCTCGGCCACCGACATGGCGATGTCGATCGGAATCGAGAACGAAATGCCCATGAAGCCGCCGGAACGGCTGTAGATCTGCGAATTGATGCCGACCACTTCGCCACTGAGATTGAACAGCGGCCCGCCCGAGTTGCCGGGGTTGATGGCGACATCGGTCTGGATGAACGGCACATAGGTGTCGTCCGGCAGGTTGCGGCCCTTGGCCGACACGATGCCGGCGGTCACGGTATTGTCGAAGCCGAACGGCGCGCCGATCGCGGCGACCCATTCACCAACCTTCAGCGTGGCCGGATTGCCGATCTTGACCGTCGGCAGGTCCTTGCCCTCGACCTTCAGCAGGGCGACGTCGGTGCGCTTGTCGATACCGACCAGCTTGGCCTTCAGTTCGCGCTTGTCGGTCAGCTTGACCAGAATCTGCTGCGCATTCAGCACCACATGCGAGTTGGTCATGATGTAACCATCGCTGGAGATGATGAAGCCCGAGCCATAGCTGATCGAGTCGCGCTCGCGCGGCTGCTGGGTCTGCCCCCCGCCCGGCGGCATGAAGCGCTTGAAGAATTCGTAGAACGGATCGTCTTCCGGAATCGGGAACGGGAATGGCGAATCGGCATCGCTGCCGTCGTCTTCCTCGACCCGGTTGGCACTGATGTTGACGACGGCCGGGCCTTCGCGCTCGACCAGCGTGGTGAAATCGGCCAGCAGCATGCCGGGACGGTTGGGCGCGTTCTGGACGATGGGCTTGTCTGCGCCCGAGCCGCTCCAGGACTGATAAAGCTCCTTGGCCTTGTCACACCCGCCCAGCATGAACGGCAGCGTCAATGCGAGGGCAAGGGTGGTTTTGCGGAAAGCGGGCATCACAACGTCATCCTTTTTTTCTGGCAGGGCTTGAATCTGAAAACCGCAACATGGTAACACCAGCGCGGTGCCCGAATACATGGTGCTCACTGGTCCGGTTGCAAGTCCTGACGCGTCAGCCCTGTGCACCCTTGTCCGGCCATTCGCACAGGTCGGCAATCACGCAGTCTGCGCATTTCGGCTTGCGCGCGGTGCAGGTGTAGCGACCGAACAGGATCAGCCAGTGATGCAGATCCAGCTTGTATTCGGCCGGGGTGACGCGGATCAGCTTGTCCTCGACCTCGCGCGGGGTTTTGCCCGGCGCCAGCCGGGTACGGTTGCCGACACGGAAAATATGGGTGTCGACCGCAATGGTCGGCTGATTGAAGGCGACGTTCAGCACCACATTGGCCGTTTTGCGACCGACGCCGGGCAGCGCTTCCAGCGCCTCCCGCGTCTGCGGCACTTCGCCGCCATGCCGCTCCAGCAGCAGGCGACAGGTTTCGATCACATGGCGGGCCTTGCTGCGGAACAGGCCGATGGTCTGGATGTACGGAATCAGCCCGTCTTCGCCGAGACCAAGCATTTTCTCCGGGGTATTGGCGACCGGAAACAGCCGGGCGGTGGCAGCGTTGACGCTCTTGTCGGTTGCCTGCGCCGACAGCGCGACGGCCACCAGCAGCTCGAATGGCGTGCTGTAGTTCAGCTCGGTGCGCGGAGACGGGTTGGCGGCGGCCAGACGGGCGATGATGGCTTTGCGTTTGCTGTCGTTCATGCCGGGGCCAGCTGACGGTTGGCGGTACGGGCCCGGGCGCGGGCATCGAGCCAGTTCTTGCCGGCGATCAGTGCGGCCAGGCCGAGGAAGGCGCCCGGCGGCAGCAGCGCGATCAGGAACTGGTAGTCGGCCGGGGCGACATGAATGACCCAGCCGGCCGCCTGCGGGCCGAACACCAGGTCCAGACCGGACAGCAGCGTGCCGCGTCCGAGCAGTTCACGCAAGGCGCCGAGCAGGCCGAGCACCAGCGTCAGGCCGATGCCCATCATGAAGCCGTCCCAGGCCGACTGCCGCAGCGGATTCTTCGATGCGAAGGCCTCGGCACGCGCCAGCACGATACAGTTGGTGGTGATCAGCGGAATGAAAATCCCGAGTACGGCATACAGCCCGTGCACATAGGCGTTCATCAGCAGGTCGACCATGGTCACCAGCGCGGCGATGATGGTGATGAAAATCGGATTGCGGATCTCGTTCGGCACCAGATGGCGCACGGCGGCCACCGCCGCGCTGGACAGTCCGGTCACCAGTGCGGTGGCCAGGCCGAGTGACACGCCATTGACCACGCTGGTGCTGACCGCCAGTACCGGGCACATGCCGAGAATCTGCACTACGCCGGCGTTCTGCTTCCATACGCTGTTCAGCGCGATATCGCGCATCTCGTGCGCCGGCGCGGCCGGGCTGTTGTCCTGGGGGGGCTGGGTCGTCATGGTCTGGCACCGGTGGGTTCACGGGCGGGGACGGGCTGAGCGTCCCATTGTCCGGGTTTTGTGCGTTCGGCGGCAACAAAGCGCAGGGTGTTTGCCACGGCGCCGACCACGGCGCGCGGGCTGACCGTTGCCCCGGCCATGGCGTCGAACCGGCCGCCGTCCTTTTTGACCTTCCACTCGCTGTCGCGGGTCAGGGCCAGGCCGTTGAACTGGTCGATCCAGTCGCTTTTGGCGCGATCGATATAGTCGCCGAGCCCCGGCGTTTCCTTGTGGCTGACCACGCGCACGCCGGTAATGGCGCCCTGTGCATCGACCCCGACCAGCAGACGGATCCTGCCGGCATAGCCGTTTGGCGCCGTGGCCTCGAACACCCGGGCCACCATGCGGCCGCCGAGGCGGGCGATATAAACCTGTGACGGGCCGTCATTGCCGAGCCGGCGGCCATCGGCGGCGGACAGCGTCACGGCTGCCCGGGCCGGATCATTGTCATAGCCGCCGGCCGGCAGCACCTGGCTGACGATGGCGAGGCGGGCGGCCTGCTCGTTGGCGGCGACGATCCTGTGGGTCAGCGCGTAGACGCCGGCCATCAGCGCGGTGGCGACCAGCGCAAACACAAACAGCGTCAGTGCGCTGACGCGGGCCTGGCGCAGGGTTTCATTCATGGTGCGGCCTTGTCATGGCCGAAAACCGGCGGTTGCGTATAGCGATCGATCAGTGGCACGGCGATATTCATCAGCAGGATGGCGAAGGCCATGCCGTCGGGGAAACTGCCGAAGCTGCGAATCACCCACAGCAGCAGGCCGACACCGGCGCCGAACAGCAGCTTGCCGCGCGGCGTGACCGGGCCGGTGACCGGGTCGGTCACGATAAACCATGCCCCGAGCATCGAGGCGCCGGCCAGCAGATGCAGTGGAGCGCCGACAAAGCGCGACGGGTCCAGCGCATGGAACAGGGCGGCGACCACGGCCAGGGTAGTCAGCATCGCTACTGGCGCATGCCAGCTCAGCAGGCGCCGCGCCAGCAGGTACAGGCCGCCGAGCGCAAAGGCCGCGGCGACCCATTCGGCGCCAGCGCCTGCCAGGTAGCCGAACACCGGTCCGTGCAGGGCGTCATCCAGCCCCTGACCGGCACTGAGCCGGGTTTTCAGGTAATCGAGCGGCGTGGCGGCACTGACCGCATCCAGCGCCACCCGTTCCGGCAACTGGCGGGTCAGGATATGGACGACCTGTTCCCATGCCGACAGCGAACCATATGGTGCTGCCCACTGCGACATTTGCGCCGGGAACGAGATGATCATCACCGCGAAGCCGACCATGGCCGGATTGAACGGATTGTTGCCGAGCCCGCCATACAGGTGCTTGGCGACGACAATGGCAAAGAAACTGGCGACGACCAGCAACCACCACGGGCCCAGCGGCGGGAAGGACAGCGCCAGCAGCCAGGCGGTGACCCAGGCCGAGCCATCGGCGAGGAACGGACGCAGCGGCAGGCCGCGTGCCCGCAGCATGGCAGCCTCGAAGCCGAGGCAGGCCAGCGAGGCCAGCACCAGCTGCAGCAGCACGCCGGCGCCGAACACGTAGACGGAGACCAGCAGGCCGGGCAGCAGCGCGGCGATCACGGTCAGCATGATATGGCTGACGCGGGTGGGTTTGGCGAGATAGGGCGAAGTCGGCATCGGCTCAGGGGGCATCGGATTCGGAGGGGGGCGGCGTCGCCTCGGCCGCTTTGGCCGCCTTGCGTGCGGCGGCGCGGGCCATGGCGGCCTCGATGGCCGCTTTCTTGTCGGCATCGCTCATCGGCGTGGCGGCGGGAGCGGCCGGGTCCTTGCCGGCACCGGCGGCCTTGCGCGCCGCCGCCCGGGCCATGGCCGCCTGGATGGCGGCCTGCTTGTCGGCATCGAGGGTTGCCGCAGGGGCGGGGGCCGTCTCGGCTGCGACGGCGGGAGCGCTGGCAGCAGCGGCTGCCGCACGGGCGGCAAGGCGCGCTGCTTTTTCTTCCTTGTCGCGCGCGGCGCGGTAGTTGCGGAAGTCAAAGCGTGTCCGTGCCAGTTCGGCCGCCTTTCTGTCACGCTCGGCGGCCCAGATTTCGTCCTTGGCGTAGCGGTAGTAGTCGACCAGCGGAATCTGGCTCGGGCAGACATAGCTGCAGGCGCCGCATTCGATGCAGTCGAACAGCGCGTATTCCTGCGCCCGGCCGAACTGCTTCGACCTGGCATGCCAGTACAGCTCCATCGGCTGCAGACTGGCCGGACAGACCTCGCTGCAGGCGCCGCAGCGGATACAGGGCAGGGCCGGTGGACGCGGCGGGAGCAGCGCCTCGCTGCGGGCGATCAGGCAGTTGGTCGCCTTGGTGATGCCGGCGGCCGGTGCCGGCAGGGTAAAGCCCATCATCGGACCACCCATGATGATGCCGCGGCTGTCCGGCGTCGGGCCGGCCTGGCCGACCAGCCAGTCGGCCGGCGTGCCGATGCGCGCCTCGACATTGCCGGCCCGCGCGACGGCGCCGGTCACGGTGACGATGCGCGACACCACCGGCAGGCCCAGCACCAGTGCGCGCCAGACGGTATAGGCGGTGGCGACGTTGAAGCACTGCACGCCGAAATCGGTCGAGCGCACGCCATGCGGCACCTCCTTGCCGGTCAGCACGCGGATCAGCTGCTTGGCGCCGCCGCCCGGGTAGCGGGTCGGCACGCTGACCACCTCGATACCGGTGCCGGCACAGGCGGCCGTCAGGGCGGCGATGGCCTCGGGCTTGTCGTCCTCGATGCCGATCAGGGTTTCCTTCGCCTGCATGCGCTCGGCCAGCAGCCCGACGCCGAGGACGATGTCGGCCGCGCGCTCGCGCATCAGCCGGTCGTCGCAGCTGATATACGGCTCGCACTCGGCGCCATTGATGACCAGCGTCTCCAGCCCGCCATCGCTCAGCTTCAGCGCAGTCGGGAACACGGCGCCGCCCAGTCCGACCACACCCATGTCGCGCAACTGCTCGCGCAGCGTGCGGCTATCGGCCTGTCGCCAGTCGACCGGCACCGGGTCGACGCTGTCGTCGCGGCCATCCGGCTCAATGACGATACTCAGTGCCGGCAGCCCGGACGGATGGGCGAACGGTCGTTCCTCGATGGCCAGCACCCGGCCGGACGCCGGGGCATGTACGGCGGCCGACACATTGCCGTCGGCATCGGCGATGCGCTGGTGCGCGAGCACCCGCTCGCCGACCGCGACGCAGGGGCGGGCCGGATTGCCGATGCTCTGGTTCAGCGGCACCACCAGTTGCGGCGGCAGGCCGGCATCGCGGATCGGCGTGCCGTTCGATTCGGTCTTGTGGCGCGGCGGGTGGACGCCGCCATGGAAGGTAAAGCGTGGTTTCATGCGGGACCGGAGGGCTGAGCGAGGGTGAGGGCGAACACCGGATAGTGCCATTTCCAGTTCTTGACCGTGACCGGCAGCGGCGCCATGTGGATGCAGTCGACCGGGCACGGGGCAACGCACAGCTCGCAGCCGGTGCATTCGTCGCGCAGGATGGTATGCATATGCTTGGCCGCGCCGAGGATCGCATCGACTGGGCAGGCCTGGATGCACAGGGTACAGCCGATGCAGGTGGTTTCGTCGATAACGGCAACCGACTTCGGTTTCGGCTGGGCAGCATCGGCGTCGAACGGCACGAACTCGACGCCGAGCAGGTCGGCCAGCTTGCGGATACCATCTTCGCCGCCCGGCGGACAGCGGTTGATGCCGGTTTCGCCACCGGCAATGGCGGTGGCGTACGGCTTGCAGCCGGGGTAGCCGCACTGGCCACACTGGGTTTGCGGCAGTACGGCGTCGATCTTGTCGACCAGCGGGTCACCTTCGACCCGGAAGCGGACCGAGGCGGCGCCGAGCACCGCGCCGAGCAGCAGGGCCAGCGCCGCCATTACCGCAATGGCAATCAGGAAACCGCTCATTTCACCAGGCCCCCGAAGCCCATGAAGGCCAGACTCATCAGTCCGGCGGTGACAAAGGCGATGGCCGTGCCCTGGAAGGGCCGCGGGATGTCGGCGCCTTCGAGTCGCTCACGCATGGCGGCGAACAGCACCAGAATCAGGGTGAAGCCGGCGGCGCTGCCGAAGCCGAATACCAGCGACTCGGCAAAAGTATGCTTTTCCTGCACATTCAGCAGCGGTACGCCAAGCACGGCGCAGTTGGTAGTGATCAGTGGCAGGTAGATGCCGAGCACCTGGTACAGCACCGGACTGGTCTTCTGGATCACCATTTCGGTGAACTGCACAATGGCGGCGATCACGACGATAAAAGCCAGCGTGCGCAGGTATTCGACCCCGGCTGCAAGCAGCAGCAGGTTGATCAGGTGGCTGGTGCCGGATGCCAGCGTCAGCACGAAAGTCGTGGCCGCGCCCATGCCGATGGCCGCTTCCAGCTTCTTCGAGACCCCCATGAACGGGCACAGGCCGAGAATGCGGACCAGGACCACGTTGTTGACCAGCACGGCGGCCACGAGAATCAAAAGGTAATGACTGAAGTCCATCTCAAGCGCCCTTCCGTCACCGGGAGGACGGCGAAAAATGTGCGGATTATCCGACGCGCCCCGGCAGAGTTCAACCGGCGCCCCGCCGGTATTTGGCCTGGCGCAATATTCAGCGTAGTCCAGCGGGCCGGAAACGGCGGTCTCCCGCCGGGGCAGAAAAGCGGCCCGGGCGGGTTTTCTGTTTTCTGCCTCCCTGGTCCTGCAGACCCACAGGAGAAGTTCATGTCCTCATTCCCCAGGCCGGTGTCGGCCACGAGCTGCACTACCTTGATGTGACGGACGAGGAATGCAAGCGCCGGCTGCGGGCGCGCCACGCCGCCGGCGGACACCCGTTCACGCTGGATGACGCACAGTTCGACGCCATGACGCGCCACTTCGTGCCGCCGGCGGACGAGGAGGGGTTCCGGCTTGTTCGGCATGGCTGAGCCCCGCAGATGAAAAAAGCCACGGCATTCGCCGTGGCTACCTTCTCCTCCAACCTCTCCTGGGCTGTTTTTTGCGATCAGGCCGGTTCTTGCAGCTGATCGAGAATCTGCGGGTTTTCCAGCGTCGACGTGTCCTGGGTGATTTCCTCGCCCTTGGCGATCGAACGCAGCAGGCGGCGCATGATCTTGCCCGAACGGGTCTTCGGCAGGTTCTCGCCGAAGCGGATATCGTCCGGCTGGGCGATCTTGCCGATTTCGTGCGCGACCCAGCTCTTCAGCTCGGCGGCGATCTTCCTGGCTTCCTCGCCGGTCGGACGCGGGCCCTTCAGCACCACGAACGCCACCACGGCCTCACCCTTGACCTCGTGCGGCTTGCCGACCACGGCGGCTTCGGCCACCAGCGGGTTGGCGACCAGCGCCGACTCGATTTCCATCGTGCCCAGACGGTGACCGGACACGTTCAGCACGTCGTCGATACGGCCCATGATCCAGAAATAGCCGTCCTCGTCGCGGTGCGCCGAGTCGCCGGCCAGGTAGTACTGGCCGTTGAACTCGTCCGGGAAGTAGGTCTTGCGGAAGCGGTCGGCATCGTTCCAGATGGTGCGGACCAGGCTCGGGAACGGACGCTTGATGACCAGGAAGCCGCCATTGCCAAGTTCGACCGGCGCGCCGGATTCGTCGACGATATCGGCCATGATGCCCGGCAGCGGCAGGGTGCAACTGCCCGGCTTGGTCGCCACCGCGCCCGGCATCGGCGCGATCATCGCGCTGCCGGTTTCGGTCTGCCACCAGGTGTCGACGATCGGGCAACGACCGCCGCCAACCACTTCGTAGTACCACATCCACGCTTCCGGGTTGATCGGCTCGCCGACCGTGCCGAGCAGGCGCAGG
>NZ_JHVK01000038.1 GCF_000620105.1 Microvirgula aerodenitrificans DSM 15089
CGGTTGGAGGAACCCCGGGTGGTAGCTTGACCGCTGCTGTATCCCCGACTGTCCTGCTCTCCGTCGCAAATGAGCAGACCCATATGCATGCTGGTCCGGAAAGCAATGTGAACCTGACCGTGCGGGGTGAATTGCACAATCTCGGCAGCGGGATCCTGAACATGGTCGGGGATGTGACCCCCTCCCGGGATTCGAATGCGCTTTATGGCGGGGTATTGCGAAATGACGGCGTCCTGAACCTGACGGCACGGCTGAATGTGCTGCAGCAGAGCGAAATGCTGAACCAGGCCGGTGGCAAAATCGCGCTGCAGGGACATGCTGCCTTCTTTCTCTCGCCGGGCAGTACCCTCGTCAACGATGGCGAGATCACGGCATCCGGGAATGACCAGAGCGCTCTGCGTTCGCCGGTGATATTGAGCATGGCCGGCGGCAGCGCCAGAAACGGATCCCGGGGAGGGAGCCGGCCGGTCGTCAATAACGGAAAGATAACTGCCAGTGGCGGTTTTGGCGTGGTCAGTGCGGAACATGGTTCGGTAAAACGCCAGTTCATCAACCGCGGGACCATCGATTTCACCGCCACGGACCACATGACCCGGGCGCTGAATGTGGCACCGTATGGCGACTACAATGACCTGATAAACGACCGTGGCGGCGTGATTACCGTAAGAGGCAACAATGCGGTCGCCATGAATAGCCATGGTGGATATTCGCACCTGATCAACCGCGGCACGATCAATCTGGGCGAGCCCGGCACGACCGATACCGGGATGGTGGCCATGCAGTTGTCCCTTCAGGGGTACAGGATGGAACCATCAGGCGAATGGGGAGGCGTGCCGGCGTCACTCAGCGCGGTTATCGTCAATGACTACGGTGGCCGGATCAATATCCATGCCAAAGACTCTTATGCATTCAACATTGAAGAGGGGGCCTCTCCGCACAAAACCGGGTACCTGCTCAATCGTGGTCAAGTCGATGTGGCATGCGGTGACATGGGCCGTTGCGGATTCTTCAAGACCGAGCATACCCGGCTGCATGACCTGAGCGGCCGGGTGCAGGATTCGCAATTCTCTTATGCGCTGCCGGCCACGCTGCCGCAGCCGCAGTCACAGGTGCAGGTCCGGTTGCCCGTCGGCAAGGCGCGTCTGCACACCAATACCGGGATCCTGCGGGGCATCACGCTGGAGGCAAAGGGCAACGTGCACAACACGGCCAGTGGCGCCGTGGTGCTGGAGGGAGAAGATCGCAGCTGGTACCACGCCATGCTCCGCAACGACGGCACCCTGAATGTGGCCACCCGGCTGACCGGATCGGAGGGGAGCGATCTGATCAACAGCAAGGGCGGGCTGATGCAGTTCTATGGCGACGGCGTCATGGTGCTGTCGCCCGGTGCTTCGTTCCGCAATGACGGCACGATTGTTGCGCATGAGTTGGCCGACACCAACAGCGAGCGTCATCTGCTGACGTTGCACAATGTGCAGCAGGGCAATGACCGGACAAGCGAAATCATCAATGGCGGCAAACTGATTGCCCGTGACGGCTACGGCGTACTGAGTGTGCGCAGTGCCAGGCCGGAGTTGCTGCGGACCTTCATCAATCGCGGCCGGATCGAGTTCACTGCCGGGAACGGCAGGACGCGTGCATTGCATATCGAGCAGTTCGGCAATCACAACACGCTGGTCAACGATGTCGGCGGCGAGATTACCGTGCGCGGCAACCACGCCGTTGCCATGAGCAGTCATGCCGAATACTCCAGGCTGATCAACCGCGGCGTGATCAATCTGGGCGATCCGGGAACCAACGATACCGGCATGGTCGCGATGGAGCTGGGACGCTGGGGGGAGGGGGCGCCCGACCAGCGCCCGCGAACAGCCTTGCTGGTCAACGATCATGCCGGCGTGATCAACATTCATGCAAAGAACTCATCCGCATTCCGGATAGAAAACGACAGCCGTGATCTCGGTTATCTGCTCAATTTCGGCAAGGTGCGCTCGCTTTGCGGTGACAACAGTTGCAGGAAATTCCACAACCCGTACAGCACGGCCCGGGAGCGGACCCTTTCTCCTGAAGGGCGGGCCTTCTCCTACGCGGTGCCGCTGGTGGTCGCCGAGGGCAGCAGCCACGTCCACGACGGCACGAGCCTGAATGCCCTGCTGAGGGCAAAAGGACTGCTGGTAAACAATGCCGATGCCACGCTGACGCTCGTCGGGGAGGAAAGCAGCCGCTTCAGCAGCGGGCTGCACAATCGCGGCCGGCTGGAGGTATCGGCGACAGCGCTGCTGGCCGAGAGCAATGGTAACCTGGTCAACTTCGAAAACGGCGATATCCGTTTCTCCGGTGCCGGGCACATGAAGATGGTGTTCAACAGCAAATTCATGAATTACGGCAAGATCACCGCTGAATCCTTCAACCCCGAACAGGGGCAGCGCGAGATGGTGAACATGGTGACGGCCTGGCCATCCGACAAGGGTGAGCGGATTCACCGCAATCTGGGGACGCTGATTGCCCGCGGTGGTTACTCCGTGCTCGGGCTCGGTGCGGCGGGGAAGAATGCACGGCGCAGCTTCATCAACCACGGCACCATCGATTTCACGGCCGAGGGCGGCGTCAGGCGGGCACTGCGGATCGAGTCGTACGGCGAATACAACGATATCGTCAACGACGTGGGGGGCTCGATCACCGTGCGCGGCAACGGTGCCGTTGCCATGAGCAGCCATGGCGAGAATTCGCGGCTGGTCAACCGTGGCACGATCAACCTGGGCGAGCCCGGTACGCAGGATACCGGCATGGTGGCGCTGGAAATTGGCGCCTGGGCTGCGCGGCACCGGCCCGGCCAGCCCGATCCCGCAACGAGGACGTCGGTCCTGCTCAACGACGACAGCGGGGTCATCAATATCCATGCGAAAAATTCGCACGCATTCCTCATTGCCGATGACACCAGGACCCGCGCCTATCTGCTGAACCGCGGCCGGGTGGAACGGCTCTGCGGAAACAGCAGTTGCAGTCACTTCAAGGATACGCATACCAGCTCACTTGACCGGACTGCCTGGCAAGTGCAGGGGCTCGAGTACGACTATGTGCCGCCGCCGCTGCAGGCACTGCCCGACCCGACGCAGCCGCCGGCATCGCTGATTGTCCCGGCCCGCCAGAACTATACCCATACCGGAACCCGCAGCGTCATGCTGGCAGCGGAAGGGGACGTGACGAACAGCGCTGGCGCCACGCTGTCACTGGCCGGGCCGGAGCCGAGCTATTTCCTCTCGCAGCTGCACAATCACGGGACACTGGCGGCGACGTTGCCATTGAGGGGAATAGGAAATGCCGCACTGACCAACTTCGAGGGTGCCACCTTCAACCTGTCCGGCAAGGGGCGAATCGAACTGTTGTTCCGCAGCGAGTTCAGCAATCGTGGCACGGTGCTGGCCGAACGGCCCGAGGCCGGTGCCATCGAGCCGGTGATGCTGTCGCTGGACCTCGGCGTCCGGGAGAACGACCCCGATATGCAGCTCGCCAACCACGGAAAGCTGGTCGCCCGCGACGGCTATCGGGTGCTGGCTGCCAGGGGAAGCATGGGACGGCGCAGTTTTCTGAACTACGGCAGCATTGATTTTACTGCGGCCCGCGGGACGACGCGTGCGCTGCAGATCGGGTCCTTTGGCGACAACAATACCCTGATCAATGCGGCGGGCGGCGAGATTACCGTCCGCGGCAACGGTGCCGTCGCCATGAGCAGCCATGGCGAAAACACGCGGCTGATCAATCGCGGAACGATCAATCTGGGCGAAGCCGGGACGACCGATACCGGCATGATCGCGATGGAACTCGGGCAGCGGGGGCCCTCGGCAAATGGCGAGCCCGGCCGACCGGCGCGCAAGGCCGCCATCGTCAATGATCACACTGGCATTATCAATATCCACGCCAGGAACTCCCATGCTTTCAGCATTGCCGGGGGCAACGGGGACGCAATCGGCTTCCTGGTCAATCGCGGGAAGGTCCATGCACAGTGTGGCGACGAAAGTTGCGGGACGTTCGGGGATGAGTCTACCAGGGCGCAGGACCGGACCGGCCAGAACGAGGAACGCCTGCTCGGCGGCGGTGACGCACTCTCTTCGGCCTCGTTGCGCGGTTATGTGGCGATGACCAGGCCGGACGGGCGGATCGGCACGCTGGACGGGGATGCCCTGAATCTTGACGAAGTCAGGGTCGACACCAGCTTTACCCTTGGTTCGGCGGCCACGCGCATGGATTTTGCCAGGCTGGCGCGAGCCGGTTACATCGAAGGCGTCGACGGCATCCGCTCGATGACGGATGCCTGGCGCGCCGTCGGCTGGCGGGATGCCAGTGGCGATGTCGGTGTCACCATGATCAAGAACGATTACCGCGATCTGGTGGATGACGCGTCGTTGCGCCGGGTGGCCGGGGCGCTGCAGCAGGGCTACGACGCGGGCGCGCTGTTCCGCAGCCTGGAACTGATGCATCGCAAGGATATCGCCCAGGCGATCCGGCAGCTGTCCGGTGCCGGCATCCAGCAGGCACTGCGTCCGGTGCAGGTGCTGGAACGCCGTTTTGCACGTCTGGCCGATGATGCGGCGGTCGATCTGGGCTCCGGCTTCGGCTTCAACCTGCTCAGCCGTGGCCAGCGCGGCACGCAGCTTGGCGCCTCGTCCTATGACATGGTTGCGCTGCAACAGCGCTTCGACATCGCCGGCCACGGGCAGGTGGCCGTGCGTTACGGGATCGCCCGGGTGAAGCCGGACGGGACGGACGACACCGGCCTCAGCGGCAGCAGCCAGTTGCTGAGCGTGAGTCATCAGCAGCCGCTGTCAGCCAGCGGGGGGAAGGACGGACCGCTGCTGGAAAGCGAGTTTCGCTATGCACTGCACCAGGTCAGCACCCGGCGCACGGTACGCTACGGCCAGGACGAGCTGCAGGTTCCCGAGCAGGAGCGGGTCGTGGTCGATGCCCGGCCGCGTGCCGATCAGCGTCGCGACCACTTTACTGGCCAGGTGCTGCGGGTTGCCAGACCGTGGGTCTCGGCGAGCGGCTGGGCGCTGACGCCGCTGGCCGGTCTGAAACTGCACCATTCCCGCGATGCGGCGCTGAACGAGCGGGACGGTGGCATCGCTGCCCTGAAAATCGCTGCCCGGCGGGAAACGGCGCTGGAGGGGGTCGTCGGATTGCGGCTCGACCATGACGGCAGGCAGAGCGGCCGCGGCTGGCTGGCGGGCTTCGAGGTCAAGGGCCGGCCGACGTTGTATCGACGGGCCGGTACGCGCGATGCGCAGTTCACTGCCGCACCGGGACAGCGTTTTGCACTGGAAGAGGGGCCGAGGGGCAGATTCAGCTACGACAGCCGCCTGAGCCTCAGTCATCACGGGCGGGGGACGCGATTCACCCTCGGTGCGTATCTGAGCCGGGATGACGGCCTGCCGGACCGGGGGGTGATGGCGAACTGGCTGCGGCAGTTCTAGGCATCATGCGGAAAACGGGCACCGATGGCCGGCGTGGCATCGGTGCCCGCTGCCTTGCTCAGGCCACTTCGACGATCAGCAGGGTATTGGTGCTGCCCGGCTGGCCCATCGATTCGCCGAGCGTGACCAGCAGCCGGTCACCATGGCCGACGACGCCCAGCTCGCGCAGTGCGCGTTCGGCCTGGGCAACCGCTTCTTCGCGCGTGCTGGCATGGTTCACCGTTTTTACCGGATAGACGCCACGGAAAATGCATACCTTGCGGCGGGTCGATTCTTCCGGCGTGACCGCATAGATGGGCACGCCGCCGTCGACCCGGCTCATCCACAGTGCGGTCGAGCCGGACTGGGTCAGCGCGGCGATGGCACGGGCGCCTATGTGGCCGGCGGTAAACAGCGCGGCCATGGCGATTGACTGATCGACGCGGGTTTGCGGCCGGTCGAGCAGTTCCTTGTCGAAGGTGTTCACGGACGAGGTCTCGGCCGCGACGCAGATCCGGGCCACCGCCTCGACCGTCTCTACCGGATACCGGCCGGTGGCGCTTTCCGCCGACAGCATTACGGCATCAGTACCGTCGAGCACGGCATTGGCGACATCGGACACTTCGGCCCGGGTTGGAATCGGCGCCGAGATCATCGATTCCATCATCTGGGTGGCGGTGATGACAAAGCGGTTGTGCTGGCGCGCCTCGCGAATCATGCGTTTTTGCAGGGCTGGCACCGCCGCGTCGCCGACCTCGACGCCGAGGTCGCCGCGCGCGACCATGATGCCGTCAGAGGCGAGCAGGATCTCGTCCAGATTGGCAATGGCCTCGCAGCGCTCGATCTTGGCCACCAGCATGCTGCTGCCGCCGGCTGCTGCGACCAGTGCACGTGCCTCGTGCATGTCGGCTGCGGTCTTCGGGAACGATATCGCGATATAGTCGGCGCCGAGTGCGACGGCAGTCTGCAGATCCTGGCGGTCCTTGTCGGTCAGTGCCGGTGCGGACAGCCCGCCACCCTGGCGGTTGATGCCCTTGCTGTTCGACAGCGTACCGCCGACGCGGACACGGGTGTGGATCTCTCCGCCGGACACCCGCTCGACATCGAGCACGATGCGGCCATCGTCGAGCAGCAGCACGGCGCCGGCTTCGACATCGCGCGGCAGATCCCTGTAGTCGAGGCCGACCCGGCCGGCGTTACCCAGCGTGCAGGCGGCATCGAGAACGAACGGGTCGCCGGGGTGCAGTTGTACCGCGCCATCGGCAAAGGCGCCAACGCGGATCTTCGGACCCTGCAGGTCGGCCAGGATGCCGACCGATACACCGAGTCGATCGGCCGTTTCGCGTACCAGCCCGGCGCGGGCGATATGGTCGGCCGCGCTGCCATGGGAAAAATTGAGCCGGACGACGTTCACGCCGGCAACGATCAGCCGTTCCAGCGTGTGCGGATCGCTGCTGGCCGGGCCGAGCGTGGCGACAATCTTGGTGCCTCTGGACATGCGGATCTCCGGTGAGGGGTCAGCCGCCACGACCGGCATGCCCCAGCCGTTGGCCGATGGCGAGGGTCGCGGCGATATTGCGGGCGGTGAGACGCAGGTTGTCGGCGGCATCGCGCAGGGCTTCGGCGGTCGAGCAGGCCTGGTACAGCACGCTGAACACGGCATCGATGCCGTGGGCGTGGACCACTTCCGCATCCGCCGTCAGGCAGCCGGCAATGCCGATGACCGGGACATGGTGCCGCTTGGCGACCCGGGCGACGCCGATCGGGGTCTTGCCATGAATGGTCTGGCTGTCGATGCGGCCTTCACCGGTGATGACCAGGTCGGCATCGCGCACCACGGCGTCGAGTCCGACCGCTTCCATCACGATTTCGATGCCCGGCAGCAGCCGCGCGCCGAGGAAGGCCAGCAGCGCGGCACCGGTGCCACCGGCGGCACCGGCGCCGGCCACGCCATCCACCTGCACGCCGAGATCGCGTTCGATCAGGGTGGCAAAGTGCTTCAGATTGGCATCCAGCTGGCGGACCATTTCCGGTGTCGCGCCTTTTTGCGGGCCAAACACGTGCGAGGCGCCGTCCGGACCGGTTAGTGGATTGTCGACATCGCAGGCGACGTCGATGCGGCAGTCTGCCAGCCGCGGGTCGAGGTCGCCGGCATCAATGCGGACCAGCCGTGCCAGTGCACCGCCGCCCGGGCCGATTTCGCGGCCATGCTCGTCGAGCAGGCGTACGCCCAGCGCCTGCAGCATGCCGGCGCCGCCATCATTGGTGGCGCTGCCGCCGATGCCGACGATAAAGCGCCGCGCCCCGGCATCCAGTGCCGAGCTGATCAGCTCGCCGGTGCCATAGGTCGTGGTCTGCAGCGGATTGCGCGAGCCGGGGGGCACCAGCGCCAGCCCGCTGGCCGTGGCCATCTCGACGATGGCGGTTGCACCGTCGCCGCTGAGCCCGTAGCAGGCCTGGACGGTATCGCCCTGCGGACCGGTAACGGCCAGATCGATACGGCGGCCGCCGGTGGTGGCGACCAGCGCTTCCATCGTGCCTTCGCCGCCATCGGCGACCGGCAGCTTGACGAACTCGGCGTCTGGCCAGACTTCGCGCATGCTGTTCTCTATCGTGGTGGCGACTTCGAGCGCGGTCAGGCTTTCCTTGAACGAGTCGGGGGCAATGACGATTTTCATGGCACGTTTTCTCAGAAGACCTTGAAGACGCCGAACAGCAGGGTCGACACGATGGTGATGACCAGACCGATGGCCGTTTCGTACGGAATCAGCTTCAGGCGTTCCTTCATGCTCATGTTCACGGCACCGCCGGTGGCGTGGAAGAAGCTGCCGTGCGGCATGTGGTCGAAGACCGTGGCGCCGCTGTGAATCATGGCCGCGGCGGCAAGCGCCGGTACGCCCAGTTCCAGCAGTGTACTGCCGAACACCTGCGAGGCAACGGCGGTGCCGGCGGTGGTCGAGGCGGTTGCCAGCGACATCAGCGCGCCGGACACCGGCGCCAGCAGGTACGGGGCCATGCCGGACGCCTGCAGACCGTCGATCAGCAGCGTCTTGAGCGCCGACGAGCCGATAATGCCGGCCAGGGTGCCGGTGCCGAGCAGCATGATCGCCACAGGCGCCATGCGGCCGAGGCCGGCGATCGCATACTGGTTGCTGTGACGCAGCTTGCCCATGGCCAGCGCGCCGAGCAGGCCGCCGAGCGGCAGGGCAATCAGCGGGTCGATCTTGATGTCGGCGAGCGGGCGCAGGGCCAGCAGGGCGATGGCGACCAGCGGCGCGGCCATGGCCGGGCCGAAGCCGGGCAGGGCGGCATGCTCGTGGGAGATCAGCTCTTCCGGCGCCACCTTGCTGCCGCGCTGAACCAGGCGCTTGGCAATCAGATACGTCACGATCAGGCCGAAAATCCCCGGCACGATGCCGGCGGTCATGATGCTGGTCAGCGGCAGGTGGAACGCGTCGGCCGCCGCGATGGCGTTCGGGTTCGGACTCATTACGTTGCCGGCCTTGCCGCCCCCGATCATGGCGATGAGAATGGCCATTTTCGACAGGTCGGCCCGGCTGGCGATCGCCAGCGCGATCGGTGCCACGGTAATGACGGCGACGTCGATGAACACGCCGACCGCGGTCAGCAGCAGGGTGGCCAGCGCCAGCGCCAGCAGGGCGCGGGTTTCGCCGAGGCGCTTGACGATGGTCTCGGCAATGGTCGACGCGGCGCCGGATTCGATCAGTACGCCGGCCAGCACACCGGCGGCAAGAATGCGCAGCACTGCCGGGATGATGCCCTTGGCGCCACCCATCATCAGATCGACCGTCTGCGACATGTCGATGCCGCCGGCGAGGCCACCGACCAGGGCGCCGACCATCATGCCGTAAGCCGGCGGAACCTTCTTCAGAATCAGTACGATGGCGACGACCAGTGCCGCCAGCGCGCCCAGTGTGGATACCTCGACCATGCCGCTCCTTGCATGCCCGTAACGGGCGATTTCGGAAAGCGGCAAGGGTAACGATGCCGTCATTTTCCGGCCTCGTGCGGATGCCCGTAAAACCGGAGATAAAAACAGAATTTATTGGGCGTTTTTACAATTCGTCAGCGGGCGGGCACCGGCATGCAGCTGCAGCGCCACATACAGCAGCAGCCGGTCGTCGAGCCGGCCAGGGTCCAGTTCACACAAGGCACCGATTCGCTGCAGCCGGTAATCGAGGGTATTGCGATGGATGTGCAGTGCACGGGCTGCAGCGCCCGGCTGCGCATCGTGGGCCAGCCACACCGTCAGCGTGCGCTGCAGCAGCCCGTGCGGGTCGTGCGCGGCCAGTGCCCGCAGCGGGCGTCGCAATTCGTCGGCCTGCCAGCCGTCGCGCAGGCTGTCCAGCAGCACGGGCAGCATCAGGTCCTGATAGAAATAGGCGCGCTCGTCTGGCGCTCGCCGGCGACCGACATCCAGTGTCGACAGCGCCGTGCGGTAGGAACGGGCAATGCCGCCCGGACCGGGGAAATACTGCCCCAGTGCGATGCGCACCCCCAGTTCGCTGCCATCACGCATGCGCGACAGCAGACGGTGCACGCGTTCGCGGTGCGCATCGGCATTCCAGCCGTCGGCGCGGACCTCGACCGGCTTCAGCACCACAATCTCGTTCAGCGACACCGTGGCGATCAGGTTGTCGCGTTCCGGCGTGGTCAGCAGCACCTGCAGCTGCTGCAGCTCCGCCAGCGTGGCATCGACCCCGAGCGTATGGCTGTCGACCTCGATCACCGCGACCACGCGCGGCTGGTCCAGATCCAGCCCGAGCCGCTGGGCCCAGTCTGCCAGTCCCGGGCTCAGCGTGTCGTTGCGGATCAGGTTCAGCAGCAATTCCTCGCGCTGGCGGGTGTCACGGGCAATCAGCCGTGTCAGCCGCGACTGCTCCAGCATCATCTCGGCCGTCATGCGTACCAGCTCGCCGAAATGGCGGACCTGGTCGGGCTGACCGGTCAGCCCGACCACGCCGACGATGGTGCCATCGCTGCGCAGCGGCAGATTGATGCCGGGCCGGGCCTGATACAGGCGGCTGGCCATGGCTTCGTCAATCTCGACCGTGCGTGCCTGGGACAGGGCAAGCAAGGCACCGTCGTGCATCTGCCCGAGCCGCGAGGCGTCGCCGCTGCCGATAATGGTGCCGTGGGCGTCCATCACATTGACGTTGCAGTCGAGAATGCACATTGTGCGGTCGACGATGGTCTGGGCGAGCGGGGCGTCGATGGGAATCATGGCGGGCAATGCAGGGCAGGGACAAACATTATCGCCAATTCCCGGCCGGAGCGGGGTGTCTATTCTTCGGGCAGATCGGCACTGCGGTTGGCATCATACTCGCTGGCCCCCAGGTCGAACGTCAGTCCGTAGGCATTCTGGCCCCGGATATGGAAATTGTAATAGCGGTAAAAAAAACGTGTCTCGGTAGTCGTTATCGCGTACGTGACGTATTGATGGCCTTCCACGACCGGTGTGCCATGCGGACCATTAAGGCAGGGGCGGACATTCGCTTCGCCTTGCGTATTGACTTCAGTAATGAACATGGTCTCCCCGTCGACAAGATGATAGAGCATGAAAAAAGGGGGGCGGTTCTGTTGATCTGGTGCTGGTCGATTTGCAGGTGCCCATTGACATAGATGTGGGCAGAATGGAGCGTGCCGGTTTCGCTGCTGACGGCCGTCCATATTTTCCTCCCCGTTGCATCGTAATAATAAAAAACAGAGGTGTCGACATTATTGTATTTATCGGACATGTAGCTGATGTTTTTTGAATCTTCATAATAGTAATATTTTTCCGATATACCATTGGTTGTTTGGTAGATCTGGCTTGTGGTATTGCCCTCGGCATCGTATTCGAAATCTATTTTGTCTGGGGTATTTGAATGCCCGTTGATTGCCATGTTGTCAATTTTTACCAGATTTGTTTTATTTTCATAAGCGTAGCGCGAAAGCTGGCTGCCCTGGCTGAGCTCGCTGTTGATGGTTGAAACATTTCCCAGCCTGTCCCGCGTGAAGGATTGTTTCAGAACCGTGTCGCCATACTCATTGCGATACGTGACATTCCCGTTTCTCTTCCAGGACAGCAAGGCGCCTCTGTCATTGTATGTATAGTTCTCGTCCCATTGATATGCATGCTGTGCCTGAAATGTGTACGAAACCTGCTTGAGTTTCCGGTGTGGGGTATATGATATTTTGCATCCGAATACGAAATGTGAAAACAAATAATAGGAAAGGTTTTTTTCGTCATTGTATTGATTGTAAGCCCGGGTTTGCTTTATATGCCTGAAATTGTTGTAAATCGTTCTGGCGTAATTGTCTATCTGGGTCAGATTGCCTGTCGATTTTGACCGGTGAAGATAGGAGGCGCTGAGTATTTTGTTCGTGTGGTTTGTATCGCTTGACAGGTAGCGGATGATTTTTTCCCGCCCGCAATCATCGTACACATACTGCTTTTTTATAGTGGTGCTGTCGCTGTTGAAACGGACTGAAATTTCGATGGGCTTGCCGCGCACTGTGTTGGCGATTGTGGTTTTGTATTTGCCGAGATCGCTACTGTCCCAGGCGGCAGCATCTTCACAGAGATGGTCGAATGCGTCGTAACTCAGCGTGCGGGAATACGTGTAAGCTCGCCGCACCGTTTGTTCTCCCACCAACCGCCCTGAATCCGGCGCGTAGCTGAATGACATGACGGCAAGGGGGATGGCTGCACTGTTCTCTATGGCTTCTCTTGTAACGCTTTCGAATACAGGGTGATATTCATATGCCCATTGCCTGCCGCCGGTGATCGAGACCAGAGCGGGTCGGGAGAAGACTGACGATCCGCTGTAGTCGTATCGGGTCTTGACGCCATTGATGGTGGTCGATGTTTCCCTGTTGAGACCATCATGACTTTTTTCTCCCATGACCGTGCCGTCGACATCGATGACGGAAACCAGGGGGGCGGCGCTGTGCGGGGCGTAAAAAAAAGACTGTTTGCCGCTTGCGCTGCCGTTCTTGACGATGATCCGATCAAAGGCATCGTATTCATATGTAAAAGTTTCTCGCCCACTGAGCATGGACGTGCTTTCGCGCATGAACGGGTCGTAACTGAACTCCTGAGTGGTATCGGGCTTTTTTCTGGTGCGGCTCGCGTAGATTTCCTGCAGGCATAGCTGATCGCTTGCATTATAGTAGGAAAGGGCCGTGCTGCCGCCAGGGTAATATGTAACGGCAATCGATGCAGGGTAATCGTTTCTGCTGTGGGCATCATAAACATAGGAAACAGCGCTGCCATCTGATTTTTTCCTGTAAACAGGTTCGCCATAAACATTCCATTCGTATTTTGTCGTTTGCGTTATGTCGGGTGGAATGATGGTTTTTGATGTGGCTTGCGGAAAATAATCGTATTCATTTTCCGTGATGACCTGATCCAGGTCATTGTAGGCATAACTGCAGATCTTGTAACTCATACCCGCATGGGTCGAAGAGGCTGGCAGGGTCCAGAACACTTCTGATGGATTGCCCAGATCGTCGGTTACGGTGACTTCCGTAAACTGGCTGGATGTTTTTTTAGTCAGGATCCGGTTGGAGATGGGCTGGAAAGTGGCCAGTGTGGCGACTTCGTTTTCCGTTCCTTTTGCACGAGTGCTCCTGGTGACGCGGCCTTGCGCATCATATTCGAAACACGTGACAATGCCGTTAGTGTCGATAATGGACAAGGTCTCTGCGGTAATGAACGCTTGAGTCAGTGATTCCGTTTTTTTTACCGCGCTGCTATCGTAACCGGTCGTTTCCTTGGCGATGGTGCTTGTGCTGTCAGCGCTACTTTCCGTATAGACAAAGCAGGTTGTTGTCGGCAAGTAGGAGGGCGGGATATTGGGGGAGGTTATCCTGACCATGCTCGACGTGATCTGCGCAGGCCGCCCCGCATTATCGTACAGATAGGCTGTTTTCTTCAGTGCCGTCAGACGCGCAACGGGAGGGAACGCAGGCTGCATGAAGAACTGCTCTTCATTGACCTGAATCAGGCTGGTGTCCTGCGTCTGGCTATAGGTGTATTGCCATATTTTTCTTGGAATGGCATCTGCACTGCTCCCGGAGGAAATGACCTGGCTTTTCAGATATTTTACAAATCCATAAAGGTCTGCCGGGCAGAGAACGGTGCCGTCTTCAGTCATTTCTCCTGCCGCCGGATAATAAGTACTCCATTCCGTCATGCCGGACGGCGGGCAGATCCTGGTCAGGTTTTCATAATCGTCGTACTCTCGCACCGTGGACTGGCTGGTCTGCCTGCACGTCTGGCCTGTTTGCGTCGTGCAGGTTTGCTCGTCTTTTGTATACAGCGCAAAAGCGGGCGGCTGGGCATCAATGCCGGCATTCGGAGTCAGCGGGTAGGTGTAGGCATGGTCCTTGACCCGGAGCGGGGAAGGGCCACGGGGTGCGCTGTAGACCAGCAGATAGAACTTGTTGTAGGTCCGGGTCGTGACCAGGGCGGGGAGGGCAGGATCACCAATGGTTTCTGTGGTTTGATAGGAAAAGCTGTCCGGCAGTCCTTCCAGGTTGTCGATGCTGTCATTCCATATGGGCACATCAGGATAACCAAGATAATTTTGCTCACCATACTGGTAAGTGATCGTACGGTTTTTTGCCGGCTGGCCTATGCGGGAGCAAATGCTGCGCGTGATCGATGAGGTGGCCGGCACGGCTTTTTCCAGACCGTCTGGCGAAGACAGGGTGAGATAGCTAACGGTATCCCGCTGGCAGTAATCGACGAAGGATTGCCAGGAGTCAATGCGCAGAAAGGACGTGTTGTGCGTGCCATAGGCGATGCTGTACAGCAGGCTCGACGAGGTGTCGGTTTTCTGTGTCACCCGTTCCAGACGCGGGATGCCGGACTGGTTGCAGCAAAACGTCAGCACACTGCGCGCGGTGGTGACAGCGTGGTTCCTGAAATTGCTGGCAGCACCCGGGGTAGCGGTGCTGCTGAGGGCCGTGGAAAGCAGGACCGTACCGTCATTGTCGGTGATTTTAAATGAGTTATCCGAAGACCAGCTGATGTTGACCTGTTTTCCATTGGCGGATTTTATGACTGTCGTTTTGCCGTTTTCAATGGTTTCTGTTGTGCCGTTTTTGTAAACCAGCGTGTAGGTCGTATCGGTGTCCTTGAAAATCTGGAAAGTATTCGTTCGTTTGTATTTCAGAATGGTTTCTCCCTCTTCTCCCGTTTGCATGCGATATCTGTGCCCGTCTGCCAGTACCAGCGTATCGATGGCAGGCTGTGTATTGTCTGACGGCAGCCCAGTGTCGATATGGGTGAGATTCAGCTCCCAGCCAGTACCAAACCCATAATCAATCGGGTTGAAAAGGTTGAAACGCAGCGCCAGAGTAAAGGTGGGGCCGAGCAGACGATTGGCAGACAGGCTGGCAATGGGAATGTGCCGGATATATATTCCCGTCGCGGGATCGACGCCTTCTTGTTCCCAATCTGTCAGATTGAATGCATTGGAATAAAAAAGCATGGCAGTGCTTTCCTGTTTTCGCTTTCTGGCTCAGAGTATGAGGTTGAAACTTGTCATGGAATTTTGAAGCGACGATGCCGGGGAGGTCTGCGCTGTGTAGTACAGGCTTTCCATGGATGTCTTCGTGGCTGGCACCGGTTTTGGCATGGCCAATTTTCTCGCCAGGCTCAGGTTGGGGGTGGACTGCGAGACGATAATCCGGGGAAGGGGAAGCTGGATGGTACGGGGCAATGGAGCAGACAGCGTGCCGGCTATCTGTGTACTGCCATGTGTTGTCACGCCGGCAATGGATTGTCGTGACGGGTTGCCGAACAATAATTTTCTGGAAAATGACACGAATACCTTCATGCCGAGAAACGCTTCTTTCAGCAGTAGCGGTGCGCTCATCAGGGCGCCGACAAGAAAGAACACATTTGCCATGTCTCCCAGCTCTGTCGCCAGGCCCGGATCGGTGTCCAGGTAGCTGCCTGAGGCGATTTGCAGCGCTGCCCCTGTCGATACCATGAAGCCGGTCATGACGCCCAGCAGTATGGTCAGCCACCCCCCCGATGCCAGGCTGGCCACAATACTCAGCACGCCGATAATCAGACCGATGCTGCCTCCCGCTATGGACAGGCTGGCACTGGCGCTCAAGCGACGAATCCTGACGGCGGGAGCGTAGCCGGATGGGTCGCCAAGATTGACCGGGTCGCCAAAGCAATAGGCATAAGGATTGAGGCCGCCGACGGAAAACGGGCTGTAGGGGTCCGGCGTCAGAAAGCGTTGAATGCACGGATCATAGCTGCGTACGCCGCTGCCGAGCGGGTACAGCTGGCTGCGCGGACCGATCCAGTCGATATGCTCGCCATGCATGCCGACTCGCGGGCGGGAGGCGTCGCTTTCCTGGCGGGGGGCGGAGACCCGCGGCGGCGGGGCCTGGCGGGCACTGTCGTTTTCATCTGCCGCGACGCAGTACCAGGGGCGATGGCTGTGCGCGCGGGCGCTGCCGTTGCCGTGCCGAACCCACACTTCCCGGCGCATCGCATCCCGGTATTGCTGCGCAAACGGCAGCGGCGGCGCCTCGCGTGCCGGCCGGCTGCGGTCCACGCAGTAGCCCGGATACTGCAGCAGCGCCAGTCCGCCCGCGCTGCACTCGTCTCCCGCCGCCACCCGCCAGCGCACCGTCAGTGGTCCGCTGACCGCTTCCCCGCTTTCGTCGTAGACAAAGTCGCCGTTTTCGCTCAGCCGGTAGCCGTCTCCCGGTTCGACCAGCTGCACCGTCCGCCACGCCCGGTCGTGCCCGTCCCGGTAATCCATCCGCTGCCGGATCTGCCGCGCCGGATCCCTCCCCACCCGGTCGGCGCTCAGTACCAGCCGGTGCGCCGGCAGCCGGCTGTCGATCTCGCCGATCCAGCTGCCCGCAGCGTAAATCACCACTTCGGCCATGCCCTGCAGCGCGTCGCTGGCCGAGACGCTGGCCTGTTCCGGCGTCAGGCCACCCGGCAGGTAGCTCGCCACCGGGTCGAAGCCGCTGTGTGACGCCGCCATCACCCGGCCCAGTGCGTCGTAGCGCACTTCATGCCACTGCCCGTTGACGTCGGTCAGGCGTGCCGGACGCCAGAAGCGGGCGTCGTAACCGAGTGTGGTCTGCTTGCCCAGTGCATCGGTCAGGCCGGTCAGCCAGCAGCCGGCCGCGTCCCAGCTCAGGGTACTG
>NZ_JHVK01000039.1 GCF_000620105.1 Microvirgula aerodenitrificans DSM 15089
CCAACCTGACGGGCCAGCAGGATGTGTTCGCGGGTCTGCGGCATCGGGCCGTCAGCGGCCGAGCACACCAGGATCGCGCCGTCCATCTGCGCTGCACCCGTGATCATGTTCTTCACGTAGTCGGCGTGTCCCGGGCAGTCAACGTGCGCGTAGTGACGTGCTTCCGTTTCGTACTCGACGTGAGCGGTGTTGATGGTGATGCCGCGTGCGCGTTCTTCCGGTGCGCTGTCGATGGCTGCGTAATCCTTGGCCTCACCGCCGAACTTCTTCGACAGGATGGTGGTGATTGCTGCAGTCAGCGTGGTCTTGCCATGGTCAACGTGGCCAATCGTGCCGACGTTCACGTGCGGCTTGTTACGTTCAAACTTTTCTTTTGCCATGATGCAAAAATCCTTAATTAAAGAGCGAGGCTAAAAGGGCCGGCGGATAGCCCGCCGGCACACAAGAGACTTATTTCTTCGCAGCCATGATGGCGTCGGCGACGTTGCGCGGGGCTTCCGAGTAGTGCTTGAACTCCATGGAGTACGTGGCACGACCCTGGGTAGCGGAACGCAGGTCGGTCGAGTAGCCGAACATTTCCGACAGCGGCACTTCTGCGCGGACAATCTTGCCGCCCAGGCCGTCGTCGTCCATGCCCTGGACGATACCGCGACGACGACTCAGGTCGCCCATCACGTCGCCCATGTACTCTTCCGGCGTTTCCACTTCCACAGCCATCATCGGTTCGAGGATGACCGGGCTGGCACGGCGCATGGCTTCCTTGAAAGCCATCGAGCCGGCGAGTTCGAACGCGATCTGCGACGAGTCGACATCGTGGTACGAACCGAAGGTCAGGCGCACGGTCACGTCAACCACCGGGAAGCCGGCCAGCACGCCGTTGTTCAGCGTGTTGCGGATACCCTTGTCCACCGACGGGATGAATTCGCGCGGAATCACGCCACCCTTGATTTCGTCAAAGAACTGGTAGCCCTTGCCTTCGCCGGACGGTTCCAGCGTGATCACGGCGTGGCCGTACTGGCCCTTGCCGCCGGACTGCTTGACGTGCTTGCCGTCAACGTCGGTCACCGTCTTGGTGATGGTCTCGCGGTACGCAACCTGCGGGGCACCCACGTTGGCTTCCACGCCGAATTCGCGCTTCATGCGGTCGACGATGATTTCCAGGTGGAGTTCGCCCATGCCCGAAATGATGGTCTGGCCGGATTCTTCGTCGGTACGCACGCGGAACGACGGGTCTTCCTTGGCCAGGCGGTTCAGCGCCACGCCCATTTTTTCCTGGTCGACCTTGGTCTTCGGTTCGACGGCAACGTGAATCACCGGCTCCGGGAATTCCATGCGTTCCAGAATGATCGGCGAGTCGACCGCGCACAGGGTTTCCCCGGTGGTCACGTCCTTCAGGCCGATGGCCGCAGCGATGTCGCCGGCGCGGACTTCTTCCAGTTCGATACGGTCGTTCGCCATCATCTGCACGATGCGGCCGATACGTTCCTTCTTGTCCTTGACCGAGTTCAGCACGGTGTCGCCCGACTGGACCACACCCGAGTACACGCGGAAGAACGTCAGCTGACCGACGAACGGGTCGTTCATCAGCTTGAACGCCAGCGACGAGAACTTCTCGTCGTCCGACGCGTGACGGACAGCCGGTTCGCCGTTCGGCAGTTCGCCGGAGACCGGCGGCACGTCGAGCGGGCTCGGCAGCAGTTCGATCACGGCGTCGAGCATGCGCTGCACGCCCTTGTTCTTGAACGCGGTACCGCACAGCATCGGCTGGATTTCGCAGTTCAGGGTACGGGTACGCAGGCCGGAAACAATTTCCTCTTCAGAGAGCGCGCCCTCTTCCAGGTACTTGTTCATCAGCTCTTCGCTGGCTTCGGCGGCTGCCTCGACCATCTTCTCGCGCCATTCTTCGGCTTCCGCCACCAGTTCGGCCGGGATTTCACCGTATTCGAACTTCATGCCCTGGCTGGCGGTGTCCCAGATGATCGCTTTCATCTTCAGCAGATCGACCACGCCTTCGAAGTGCTCTTCAGCACCGATAGGCACAACGATCGGCACCGGGTTGGCGCGCAGACGCGTTTGCATCTGTTCGACAACGCGGAAGAAGTTCGCGCCCTGGCGGTCCATCTTGTTGACGAAGGCCAGACGCGGCACCTTGTACTTGGTCGCCTGACGCCACACGGTTTCGGACTGCGGCTGAACGCCACCCACCGCGCAGTACACCATCACGGCGCCGTCCAGAACGCGCATGGAACGCTCCACCTCGACGGTGAAGTCGACGTGTCCTGGGGTGTCGATGATGTTGAAGCGGTGTTCCGGGAACTGCAGACCCATGCCCTTCCAGAACGTGGTGGTCGCAGCGGAGGTGATGGTGATGCCACGCTCCTGCTCCTGTTCCATCCAGTCCATGGTGGCTGCGCCATCATGCACTTCACCGATTTTGTGGTTCACACCGGTGTAGAACAGGATGCGTTCGGTCGTCGTCGTCTTGCCGGCGTCGATGTGAGCGGAAATACCGATATTGCGGTACCGCTCGATGGGGGTTTTTCTAGCCACAGCCAAAACCTTTTCAGCAAATAAAGAACGTTAGAAGCGGAAGTGCGAGAACGCCTTGTTCGCTTCGGCCATGCGGTGGACTTCGTCGCGCTTTTTCATCGCGCCGCCACGACCTTCGGCCGCATCCAGCAGTTCGCCGGCGAGACGCAGATCCATCGACTTTTCACCACGCTTGCGCGCAGCTTCGCGCAGCCAGCGCATTGCCAGTGCCAGACGGCGGGCGGGACGGACTTCAACCGGAACCTGGTAGTTGGCACCGCCCACGCGGCGGGATTTGACTTCCACCACCGGCTTCACATTGGCGATAGCGGACGCGAACACTTCAACCGCGTTCTTGCCGCTCTTCTTTTCGATCTGGGACAGAGCGCCGTACACGATGCGTTCGGCAACAGCCTTCTTGCCGTCGATCATCACGACGTTCATGAATTTGGACAGCTCGACGTTACCGAACTTCGGGTCCGGCAGTACGTCGCGCTTGGGGACTTCTCTACGTCTAGGCATAACAACCTCTATTGCTGTGTTCAGTTGAGCGGGTTCGACCCACCCTCGGCCATCCAGAAAGATGACCACTTACTCCGGCAGCGTGTGCCGCCGTCTCTCTCAGTGCGAACGCCGGATTACTTCGGACGCTTGGCACCGTACTTGGAGCGGGACTGTCTGCGATCCTTGACGCCAGCGGTGTCAAGCGAGCCGCGCACGGTGTGGTAGCGCACACCCGGCAAGTCTTTTACGCGACCGCCGCGAATCAGCACGACCGAGTGTTCCTGCAGGTTGTGGCCTTCACCGCCGATGTACGAAATCACTTCGAAACCGTTGGTCAGACGCACCTTGCAGACCTTGCGCAGAGCCGAGTTCGGCTTCTTCGGGGTCGTGGTGTACACACGGGTGCAGACACCGCGCTTTTGCGGGCAGGCTTCAAGTGCCGGCACCTTGCTCGCCACTTTGGCGACCGCACGTCCTTTACGGACGAGTTGGTTGATGGTTGGCATTACTCAGGTTCCTAAATTGTCAAAGGCGGCAACATGCCGCCCACGAAGACGCGCCGGATTATAGAGAACCCCCCGGGCACCGTCAATGAAACATGCCGCCGACCCAACGCAGTACTGCGTTGAATCGGCGGCACTTTTCTTCATCACAGTGCGGAGTGTTCCTGACCGTCCGGGCTTTCGGCCAGGGTTTCGCCAGTCAGCTCGGCGTTGCCAAACGGCTGACGACGGCGATTGCTGTGGTAAGCCAGACCCGTACCTGCCGGGATCAGGCGACCAACGATCACGTTTTCCTTCAAACCGCGCAGATCGTCCTTCTTGCCCATGATCGCGGCTTCGGTCAGCACGCGAGTGGTTTCCTGGAACGATGCCGCCGAGATGAACGAGTCGGTCGACAGCGACGCCTTGGTGATACCGAGCAGCACGTTGTCGTAGCGGGCCGGTTCCTTGTCCTCGGACGCCATCTTGTCGTTGACGTCCAGCACTTCGGAACGTTCGACCTGTTCACCCTGGATGAAGTCGGTGTTGCCCGAGTCGCTGATGACCACGCGACGCAGCATCTGGCGAATGATCACCTCGATGTGCTTGTCGTTGATCTTCACGCCCTGCAGACGATACACCTCCTGCACTTCCTGGACGATGTAGCGGGCCAGCGCTTCGATACCCTGCAGACGCAGGATGTCGTGCGGATCGACCGGACCGTCGACGATCAGTTCGCCGCGGTTCACCACCTGACCGTCGTGGACCAGCACATGCTTGTCCTTCGGAATCAGGGTTTCGTGCGCCACGCCTTCCAGATCGGTGATCACCAGGCGCTGCTTGCCCTTGGTGTCCTTGCCGAACGACACGGTGCCGGTCACGTCGGCCAGCATGCCGGCGTCCTTCGGCGAACGCGCTTCGAACAGCTCGGCCACACGCGGCAGACCACCGGTAATGTCGCGGGTCTTCGACGATTCCTGCGGGATGCGGGCCAGCACTTCACCGACACCCACGTCCTGGCCGTCACGCACGGTAATGATGGCGCCGACCTGGAAGGTGATGTTCACCGGCGTATCCGAGCCGGCCAGTTTCACTTCGTTGCCGCTTTCGTCGAGCAGCTTCACCTGCGGACGCAGCACCTTCGATGCGCTGGCGCGACGCTTCGGGTCAATGACCACCAGCGTGGACAGACCGGTCACATCGTCGACCTGCTTGGCGACAGTGGTGCCTTCCTCGACGTTCTCGAACCGCACGTGACCGGCGTATTCGGTAATGATCGGGCGGGTGTGCGGGTCCCAGGTAGCCAGTACCGTGCCGGCCTTGATCGACTGGCTGTCGGTGACCAGCAGCGTGGCGCCGTACGGAATGTTGTGGCGCTCGCGCTCGCGGCCCTGACGGCCGTCCGGCAGTTCCTCGTGAATCACCACTTCGCCGGAGCGCGCGATGACCACCAGTTCGCCCTTGTCGTTCTTCACGTAGCGCATCTGGCTCGAGAAGCTGACCAGACCGTTCGACTTGGCTTCCACCTGGCTGGCGGCTGCGGCTCGCGACGCGGCACCACCGATGTGGAAGGTACGCATCGTCAGCTGCGTGCCCGGTTCACCGATCGACTGCGCGGCGATCACGCCGACAGCTTCACCGGTGTTGACCAGCTTGCCGCGGCCAAGGTCGCGACCGTAGCACTTGGCGCACAGACCATAGCGGGTTTCGCAGGTCAGCGGCGTACGCACCTTGATTTCGTCGATGCCAAGGCTGTCGACCAGATCCACGGTGTATTCGTCGAACAGCGTGCCGGCTTCGATGACGGTTTCGCCGGTTGCCGGGTTGACCACGTCGATGGCTGCCACGCGACCGAGAATGCGGTCACGCAGTGCTTCGATCACGTCACCGCCCTGCACCACGGCCTTCATCACCGCACCGTTGGTGGTGCCGCAATCGTCGTGCACCACGACCAGATCCTGGGTCACGTCGACCAGACGACGGGTCAGGTAACCGGAGTTTGCCGTCTTCAGCGCCGTATCCGCGAGACCCTTGCGGGCACCGTGAGTCGAGATGAAGTACTGCAGAACGGTCAGACCTTCGCGGAAGTTCGCCGTAATCGGCGTCTCGATGATCGAGCCGTCAGGCTTGGCCATCAGGCCCCGCATACCGGCCAGCTGGCGGATCTGCGCGGCGGAACCCCGGGCGCCCGAGTCGGCCATCATGTAAATCGAGTTGAACGATTCCTGATCGACTTCCTTGCCCTCGCGGTCCAGCACGCGCTGGGTCTTGAGCTCGTCCATCATGGCCTTGGCGACCTGGTCGCCGCAGCGACCCCAGATGTCCACGACCTTGTTGTAGCGCTCGCCCTGGGTCACCAGACCCTGACGGTACTGTTCTTCGATTTCCTTGACTTCCTGCTGCGCGCCGGCGAGCAGGCGTTCCTTCGCCGTCGGCACCAGCATGTCGTCCACGCAGATCGAGATGCCGCCGCGGGTCGAATAGCTGAAACCGGTGTACATCAGCTGGTCGGCGAACACGACCGTGTCCTTGATGCCGCAACGACGGAACGAGACGTTGATGAGCTTGGAGATTTCCTTCTTCTTCAGCGCCTTGTTGATGTGCTCGAACGGCAGGCCCTTCGGCAGGATTTCGGACAGCAGCGCGCGACCGACGGTGGTGTTCACCCGACGGATGACCGGCTGGAATTCGCCCTGTTCGTCCTTTTCCCACTCGCGCAGACGCACGGCAATGCGCGTCCCGAGTTCGACCTGACGGGTTTCGTAGGCGCGGCTCAGCTCGCTGATGCCGGAGAACGACATGCCTTCGCCACGGCCGTTGATCTTGTCGCGGGTCAGGTAGTACAGACCCAGCACGATATCCTGCGACGGCACGATGATCGGCTCGCCGTTGGCCGGCGACAGCACGTTGTTCGAAGCCAGCATCAGCGTGCGGGCTTCCATCTGCGCTTCCAGCGACAGCGGCACGTGAACGGCCATCTGGTCACCGTCGAAGTCGGCGTTGAACGCAGTACATACCAGCGGATGCAGCTGGATGGCCTTGCCTTCGATCAGCACCGGCTCGAATGCCTGGATGCCCAGGCGGTGCAGCGTCGGCGCACGGTTCAGCAGGACCGGATGCTCGCGGATCACGTCTTCGAGGATGTCCCAGACTTCCGGCACTTCCTGTTCGACCAGCTTCTTGGCAGCCTTGATGGTGCTGGCCAGGCCGAGGACTTCCAGTTTGTGGAAGATGAACGGCTTGAACAGTTCCAGCGCCATCTTCTTCGGCAGACCGCACTGATGCAGACGCAGGGTCGGGCCCACGGTAATCACCGAACGACCCGAGTAGTCGACGCGCTTGCCCAGCAGGTTCTGACGGAAGCGGCCGCCCTTGCCCTTGATCATGTCGGCCAGCGACTTCAGCGGGCGCTTGTTGGCGCCGGTCATGGCCTTGCCGCGACGACCGTTGTCCAGCAGTGAGTCGACCGATTCCTGCAGCATGCGCTTTTCGTTGCGCACGATGATTTCCGGCGCGCGCAGCTCCAGCAGCCGCTTGAGGCGGTTGTTGCGGTTGATCACGCGGCGGTACAGGTCGTTCAGGTCGGAGGTCGCGAAACGACCGCCGTCCAGCGGCACCAGCGGGCGCAGTTCCGGCGGCAGCACCGGCAGCACTTCCAGGATCATCCATTCCGGCTTGATGCCGGTACGCTGGAACGCCTCAAGCACCTTCAGGCGCTTGGCGATCTTCTTGATCTTGGTTTCCGAGCCGGTGGCTTCCAGGTCGGCGCGCAGCGTTTCGATCTCGGCATTGATGTCGAGGCTCTTCAGCAGCGAGCGGATACCTTCGGCACCCATCAGGGCTTCGAATTCGTCACCGTACTCCTCGACCTTGTCGAGGTAGTCTTCTTCGGTCAGCAGCTGCTTCTTCTGCAGCGGCGTCATGCCCGGTTCGGTCACGACGAAGCCTTCGAAGTACAGCACGCGTTCGATGTCGCGCAGCGTCATGTCGAGGACCATGCCCAGACGCGACGGCAGCGACTTCAGGAACCAGATGTGCGCGACCGGGCTGGCCAGCTCGATGTGGCCCATGCGTTCGCGACGCACCTTGCTCAGCGTGACTTCAACGCCGCATTTTTCGCAGATCACGCCGCGATGCTTGAGGCGCTTGTACTTGCCGCACAGGCACTCGTAGTCCTTGATCGGGCCGAAGATGCGGGCGCAGAACAGGCCATCGCGCTCCGGCTTGAAGGTACGGTAGTTGATCGTTTCCGGCTTTTTAACTTCGCCGAACGACCAGGAACGGATTTTGTCCGGCGACGCGATGCCGATCTTGATCGCGTCGAATTCTTCTTCCTGCGTAACTTGCTTGAAGAGGTCGAGCAGAGCTTTCATGTCTTCTCCGGTGAGAAGTGAGGCGTGAGGCGGGGGTGCGAAGCGCACCCGCCCTCACTACTCACGGGTCAGTAACGTTCGAGGTCGATATCGAGACCGAGCGAGCGAATTTCCTTCACCAGCACGTTGAAGGATTCCGGCATGCCGGCATCGATCTTGTGCTCGCCCTTGACGATGTTCTCGTAAACCTTGGTACGGCCGTTCACGTCATCCGACTTCACGGTCAGCATTTCCTGCAGCGTGTAGGCGGCGCCGTAAGCTTCCAGTGCCCACACTTCCATTTCACCGAAGCGCTGGCCACCGAACTGGGCTTTACCACCCAGCGGCTGCTGGGTCACCAGGCTGTACGGACCGGTCGAACGCGCGTGCATCTTGTCATCGACCAGGTGATGCAGCTTCAGGAAGTGCATCACGCCGACGGTGACCTTGCGGTCGAAGGCTTCGCCCGAGCGGCCGTCGAACAGCGTCATCTGCGTCTTCGAGCCGTTGAAGTCCAGCAGCTGGGTACGCGGATCGTCGTTCGGGTAGGCCAGTTCCAGCATCGCGCGGATTTCCGCTTCCTTGGCACCGTCAAACACCGGCGTCGAGAACGGCATGCCGCGACGCAGGTTGTGCGCCAGATGCAGGATTTCCTTGTCGGTCAGGCTGGCGATGTCTTCCGGCTTGCCGCTGGAGTTGTAGATCTTGTCGATGTACGAACGGATGTCCGCCACCGCGCGCTCTTCCTTCAGCATCTTGTCGAACTGCTGGCCGATACCCTTGCCCGCCCAGCCGAGGTGGACTTCGAGAATCTGACCGATGTTCATGCGCGACGGCACGCCCAGCGGGTTCAGCACGATGTCGACCGGCGTACCATCCGCCATGTACGGCATGTCTTCGACCGGCAGGATCTTCGACACCACACCCTTGTTACCGTGACGGCCGGCCATCTTGTCGCCCGGCTGCAGGCGGCGCTTGACGGCGATGTACACCTTGACCATCTTCTGCACGCCCGGCGGCAGTTCGTCGCCCTGGGTCAGCTTGCGCTTCTTGTCTTCGAACTTGAGGTCGAATTCTTCGCGCTTCTGCGACAGCGATTCCTTCATCAGCTCGAGCTGCTTGGCCACGTCCTCGTCCGTCATGCGGATGTCGAACCAGTCATGCTTGCTCAGCAGGCCGGTCAGGTACTCGAGGTCGATCACGGTGCCCTTGGCCAGACGCTTCGGACCGCCGTTGGCAGCCTTGCCGATGATCAGGCGTTCGATACGATCGAAGGCGTCGTTCTCGAAAATGCGCAGCTGGTCGTTCAGGTCCTGGCGATAGCGCTTCAGCTCGGCGTCGATGATCGACTGCGCGCGCTTGTCACGCTCGATGCCTTCGCGGGTGAACACCTGCACGTCGATGACGGTACCGCTCATGCCGGTCGGCACGCGCAGCGAGGTGTCCTTCACGTCGCTGGCCTTCTCGCCGAAGATCGCGCGCAGCAGCTTTTCTTCCGGCGTCAGCTGGGTTTCGCCCTTCGGCGTGACCTTGCCCACCAGCACGTCGCCGGCTTCGACTTCCGCACCGATGTACACGATGCCGGCTTCATCAAGACGGCCCTGCATGCGTTCGCTCAGGTTCGGGATGTCGCGGGTGATTTCTTCCGGCCCGAGCTTGGTGTCGCGGGCGACAACCGACAGTTCTTCGATGTGGATCGACGTGTAGCGGTCGTCGGACACGACGCGCTCGCTGATCAGCACCGAGTCTTCATAGTTGTAGCCGTTCCACGGCATGAAGGCGATGGTCATGTTCTGACCGAGCGCCAGCTCGCCGAGGTCGGTCGAGGCACCGTCGGCGATCACGTCGCCACGGGCCACGATGTCGCCCACATTCACCAGCGGACGCTGGTTGATGTTGGTGTTCTGGTTGGAACGGGTGTACTTGACCAGGTTGTAGATGTCGACGCCGACTTCACCGGCGACGGCTTCTTCGTCATTCACGCGGATCACGACGCGGGTCGCATCGACATAGTCGACGATACCGCCGCGGTCAGCAGCAATGGCGGTGCCCGAGTCGACGGCCACGGCGCGTTCGATACCGGTGCCGACGAACGGCTTCTCGGCACGCAGGCAAGGCACGGCCTGCCGCTGCATGTTGGCACCCATCAATGCGCGGTTCGCATCGTCATGCTCGAGGAACGGGATCAGCGAGGCGGCGACGGACACGACCTGGCTGGTCGCCACGTCCATGTACTGGACGCGGTCCGGCGTCGACAGGATGGTTTCACCCTTTTCGCGGCTGGTCACCAGTTCATCGATCAGCTTGCCTTCGCTGTCCAGCGTGGCGTTGGCCTGGGCGATGACGTAGCGGCCTTCCTCGATGGCCGACAGGTAATCGATCTGGTCGGTAACCTTGCCGTCCACGACCTTGCGGTACGGGGTTTCCAGGAAGCCGTACGCATTGGTACGGGCATAGATCGACAGCGAGTTGATCAGGCCGATGTTCGGGCCTTCCGGCGTTTCGATCGGGCACACACGGCCGTAGTGGGTCGGGTGCACGTCGCGGACTTCAAAGCCGGCGCGTTCGCGGGTCAGACCGCCCGGGCCAAGGGCCGACACGCGCCGCTTGTGGGTGATTTCCGACAGCGGGTTGGTCTGGTCCATAAACTGGGACAGCTGCGAGGAACCGAAGAATTCCTTGATCGCGGCCGATACCGGCTTGGCGTTGATCAGGTCGTGCGGCATCAGGTTGTCGCTCTCGGCCTGATTCAGACGTTCCTTGACCGCGCGTTCGACGCGCACCAGACCGGCACGGAACTGGTTTTCCGCCAGTTCGCCAACCGAACGCACGCGACGGTTGCCGAGGTGATCGATATCGTCCACTTCGCCGCGGCCGTTGCGCAGCTCGGTCAGCAGCATGATCACGGCGACGATGTCGTCGGTGACCAGCGTGCCCGGGCCGGTGTCGTCATGCGGGCCGACGCGTTCGTAGAACTTGCGGATCCAGCCCGGCGACTTCTCGTCCAGCTTGTCGCTGTAGGCGCGGCGGTTGAACTTCATCCGGCCGACGCGCGACAGGTCATAGCTGTCTTCGTTGAAGAACAGGCGCTGGAACAGGGCTTCGACGGCTTCTTCCGTCGGCGGTTCGCCCGGGCGCATCATGCGGTAGATGGCGACGCGAGCCGACAGCTGGTCCTGGATGTCGTCGGTGCGCATGGTCTGGGCGATGTAGCCGCCATGATCCAGCTCGTTGACGAACAGCACTTCGACCCGCTCGATTTCGGCCATGGCCAGCTTGGCGAGGATTTCTTCGGTGATTTCCTCGTTGGCGCGCGCGATCACTTCACCGGTATCGGTGTTGACCACGTTCTTGGCCAGGAACTTGCCCAGCAGCACGTCGGCCGGCATTTCCAGCCGTGTGATGCCCGCCTGCGCGATGTCGCGAATGGTCTTGGCGGTAATGCGCTTGTCTTTTTGCGCCAGCACCTTGCCGTCCGGACCGACGATGTCCAGCTTCGCCACTTCGCCCTTCAGGCGTTCCGGCACCACTTCGATGAACACGCCATTCTTGGTCAGGTAGAAGATGTCGGTATCGTAGAATTCGTTCAGGATCCGTTCTTCGCTGTAGCCGAGCGCCTTCAGCAGCGTCGACACCGGCATCTTGCGACGACGGTCGATACGGAAGAACAGCTGGTCCTTCGGGTCGAATTCAAAGTCGAGCCACGAGCCGCGGTACGGAATGATCCGGGCCGAGAACAGCAGCTTGCCCGAGCTGTGGGTCTTGCCCTTGTCGTGCTCGAAGAACACGCCCGGGCTGCGGTGCAGCTGGGAGACGATGACACGTTCGGTACCGTTGATGATGAACGAGCCGTTCTGCGTCATCAGCGGGATTTCGCCCATGTAGACGTCATTCTCGCGGACTTCCTTCACCACCGGCTTGGAGGACTCTTTGTCGAGAATGGTCAGGCGGATGCGCGCACGCAGCGGTGCGGCGTAGGTAATGCCGCGCAGCTGGCATTCCGGCACGTCGAACGGCGGATCGCCCAGCACATAGTGGGCGAAGTCGAGCCGTGCATAGCCGTTGTTACTGACGATCGGGAAGATCGAGCGGAATGCCGCTTCAAGGCCCCCGTTTTCACGCTTGTCGTACTGCACGCCGAGCTGCAGGAACTCGGAGTACGAATCGATTTGCGTCGCCAGCAGGAAGGGGACGTCGAGAACGGTTTCGCGCTTCGCAAAGCTCTTGCGAATCCGCTTTTTCTCAGTAAACGAATAACTCATAGAGTCTCCATCGAGGTAGGTGGCGCAAGGAATCAAGTCAAAGGTCAACAGCCAAGCGGCCACATTTGAATGCTGACGTTTGACGGCTTGCTGGAGGCAAGCGTGATGCCCGGTCCTGTCAAAGATCACGCGCCGGTCACAAGCGCAATGAGGCCGGCGGATTTCTCCGCCAGCCTCCCAATCGTCGATTATTCGACGATTACTTCATTTCGGCCTTCGCGCCGGCTTCGATCAGCTGCTTCACCAGTGCTTCGGCGTCGGCCTTCGAAACGGCTTCCTTCACGGTCTTCGGCGCGCCGTCGACCATGTCCTTGGCTTCCTTCAGGCCCAGGCCGGTGATGGCGCGGACAACCTTGATCACGCCAACCTTGTTGTCGCCGGCTGCGTTCAGCACGACGTCGAACTCGGTCTTTTCTTCAGCGGCAGCAGCGCCAGCGCCGGCCGGAGCGGCAACGGCCATGGCAGCGGCGGACACGCCGAACTTTTCTTCGAACGCCTTGACCAGGTCGTTCAGTTCCATGACGGTCATGCCGCCAACGGCTTCGAGGATGTTTTCTTGGGTGATAGCCATGTCAAATAGCTCCTGAAATGGGGTAGATTTTTTGAGTGCGGAAAATCAGGCTGCGGCTTCTTCGCCCTGCTTCTGTGCAGCGACGGCGGCCAGGACGCGGGCCATGCCCGAGACCGGTGCCTGCATGACGCCCAGCAGCATTGCAAGAAGTTCTTCGCGGCTCGGGATCGAAGCGAGTTGTTGCACGGCGGCGGCGTCAAGCACCTTGCCATCGTACGCACCAGCCTTGATCGAGATTTTCTGATCGACCTTTGCGAAGTCGTTCAGCACCTTGGCAGCAGCAACGGCATCTTCAGAGATGCTGTAGACCAGCGGACCGACCATTTGCTCGGCAAGACCCTCGAACGGGGTGCCGGCAACGGCGCGACGTGCCAGCGTGTTCTTCAGAACACGCAGGAACACGCCCTTCTCGCGTGCTTGCGCACGGAGCTTGGTCATGCTGCTAACCTCGATGCCACGGTATTCGGCGATGACAATGGTCTGAGCTTTCGCAACTTCCGCTGCGATCTCGGCCACTACCGCCTTTTTGTCGTCAAGATTGAGACTCAAGGTCTGCTCTCCTAGCATTGAGGACAACGGAACATCCGGCAAGCCAGACATTCCACGTTTCAACGGCGACCTTCATTCAGGAGACATTTCGTTCCCTCCGCGAACGGGGGGAGGAGTAAAACCTGTGTTCGGGTACACCATCTGCGTAGGACCCCGCTTTTGGCAAGGATTAAACCCGGAGGTTCCTACGGTCTTTGACAATCCGGCACAAGTGCCGGCCCAAAGCCCAGCTTCGTGACCAGCCGGAAAACCGGCTGGCCGCGAAATGGCGGGATTGCTCCCGCCGTGTTCTTTACGCTTGCGCGACCAGAGTGGTCTGGTCAACGCGAACGCCAACGCCCATCGTGCTCGAGACGGCAACCTTCTTCAGGTACACGCCCTTCGCGGCAGCCGGCTTGGCCTTTTGCAGCGCTTCGATCAGCGCGCTCAGGTTTTCACGCAGCGCTTCGGCGTCGAACGACGCACGGCCGATGGTCGAGTGGATGATACCGGCCTTGTCGGTACGGTACTGAACCTGACCGGCCTTGGCGTTCTTGACCGCTTCGGCAACGTTCGGGGTCACGGTACCGACCTTCGGGTTCGGCATCAGGCCACGCGGGCCGAGGATCTGGCCCAGTTGACCGACGATACGCATCGCGTCCGGCGAGGCGATCACGACGTCAAAGTCGAGATTGCCGGCCTTGACCTGTTCGGCCAGGTCTTCGAAACCGACGATGTCGGCGCCGGCGGCCTTGGCGGCCTCGGCATTCGCGCCCTGGGTGAACACGGCAACGCGAACCGACTTGCCGGTACCACGCGGCAGCACGACCGAGCCGCGAACGACCTGGTCGGACTTGCGCGGATCGACGCCGAGGTTCACGGCCACGTCGACGGATTCGTCGAACTTGGCGGTGGCGGCACCCTTGACCAGCGCGATGGCTTCGTCAACGGTGTACAGCTTGTTGCGGTCTACCGTCGCCTTCAGCGCGGCCAGACGTTTGGAAACCTTGGCCATTACACACCCTCCACGTCGATACCCATGCTGCGAGCCGAACCGGCGATGATACGGACGGCGGCGTCCATATTGGCGGCGGTCAGGTCAGGCTGCTTGGTCTTGGCGATTTCTTCCAGTTGGGCGCGCGTCAGCTTGCCGACCTTGTCGGTATGCGGCTTCGGGCTGCCCTTCTGAATCCCTGCGGCCTTCTTGATCAGAATGGTCGCCGGCGGCGTCTTCATGATGAAGGTGAAGGACTTGTCCGCGTAGGCGGTGATCACAACCGGAATCGGCAGGCCCGGCTCGACGCCCTGGGTCTGGGCGTTGAACGCCTTGCAGAATTCCATGATGTTCAGGCCACGCTGACCCAGAGCCGGACCGATCGGGGGCGACGGGTTGGCTTTGCCAGCGGGCACTTGCAGCTTGATATAGCCGACAATCTTCTTTGCCACGATTTAACTCCTGATGGGTCGTAACGCGGACCGCTCGGTCCGCTGCCCGGTTTGCGGACATCGACACGATGTCCGGACACACACAGGCCGAATTACTGCTTTTCGACCTGACTGAATTCGAGCTCGACCGGCGTATCGCGACCGAAGATCTGAACCGACACGCGCAGCTTGTTGCGCTCGTAGTTCACTTCGTCGACGAAACCGGTGAAGTCGTTGAACGGGCCTTCGGTGACGCGCACCTTCTGGCCGACTTCGAACAGCACCTTCGGCTTCGGCTTTTCGACGCCTTCCTGCATCTGCTGCATGATGGCTTCGACTTCCGACGGCTTGATCGGCGCCGGACGATTGGCCGTCCCGCCGATAAAGCCGGACACCTTCGGCGTGCTCTTGACCAGGTGCCACGTCTCGTCGTTCATTTCCATCTCGACCAGCACGTAGCCCGGGAAGAACTTGCGTTCGGTCAGCGAGCGCTTGCCGTTCTTCACGTCCATCACCTCTTCCACGGGAACGAGGATCTGACCGAAAAGATGCTGCATTGCAGCACGTTCGATGCGCTCTTTCAGCGCCTTTTGCACACTCTTCTCAAAGCCCGAGTAGGCGTGAACCACATACCATTTCATCGCATCAACCCCGGTGGAGAATTACGTCGTAGAACAGCCAGGACAAACCGGAGTCAACCAGCCACATGAACAGTGACAACACCAGTACGAATACGAACACCAGCAAGGTCATCTGGGTGACTTCCTTGCGGGTCGGCCAGACCACCTTCTTGGCTTCGGCGACGGAATCCTGGGCATAGCCCACGAAATCCTTGCCCGGCTGAGACAGCCAGATAACGCCGACAGCCAGCAGGATGCCGGCAATCACGGAGGCCACCCGCGCAATGCCTTGCGCTTCGGGGATCAGGTAGTAAGCGGCAATGCCGGCGACCACAAGGGCCATCGCCAACACCAGCTTAAGTTTGTCTTGCAATTCCATGCAGATACTTTTCGCTTGCTGATACAGCAAAAGACCAACCGGCGCCGGGCGCCGGTCAGTCTTATTTGGCAGGCCAGGAGGGTCTCGAACCCCCAACCCTCGGTTTTGGAGACCGATACTCTACCAATTGAGCTACTGGCCTGAAGAGGGCACTGAGTCTACCGGAAAACCGGTAGGGACTCAATGACTACTTACTTGATAACCTTGGCAACGACGCCGGCGCCGACGGTACGACCGCCTTCACGGATGGCGAAACGCAGACCTTCTTCCATGGCGATCGGTGCGATCAGCGCGACGGTAATCGCCACGTTGTCACCCGGCATCACCATTTCCACGCCTTCCGGCAGCGTCACCGCACCGGTCACGTCCGTGGTACGGAAGTAGAACTGCGGACGGTAGCCCTGGAAGAACGGAGTGTGACGGCCGCCTTCTTCCTTGCTCAGCACGTACACTTCAGCGCCGAAGTCGGTATGCGGCGTGATCGAACCCGGCTTTGCCAGCACCTGGCCACGTTCCACGTCTTCACGCTTGGTGCCGCGCAGCAGCACGCCAACGTTGTCGCCGGCCTGACCCTGATCCAGCAGCTTGCGGAACATTTCCACGCCGGTGCAGATGGTCTTCGCCGTCGGCTTCAGGCCAACGATTTCCAGTTCTTCGCCAACCTTGACGATGCCGCGTTCGACGCGACCCGTCACCACCGTGCCGCGACCCGAGATCGAGAACACGTCTTCGATCGGCAGCAGGAACGGCTTGTCAACGGCGCGTTCCGGCGTCGGGATGTAGCTGTCCAGTGCATCAGCCAGGCGGAAGATTGCCGGTTCGCCGATTTCCGACTGATCACCTTCCAGCGCCTTCAGCGCCGAACCGGTGATGATCGGCAGATCGTCGCCCGGGAAGTCGTAGCTGCTCAGCAGTTCGCGGACTTCCATTTCCACCAGTTCCAGCAGCTCGGCGTCATCAACCATGTCGGCCTTGTTCAGGAACACGATGATGTACGGCACTCCAACCTGACGGGCCAGCAGGATGTGTTCGCGGGTCTGCGGCATCGG
>NZ_JHVK01000040.1 GCF_000620105.1 Microvirgula aerodenitrificans DSM 15089
GACTTGCGCTTCAGTGAATCGAGACTTCCGCATGAGAGGCTCCTTTGGCCTTCATGCTAACTTATGCTTGGTATACCTGCAGGGGGGAAGGTCAGTGGCCAACTACGTGAAGAACAACTCCGACAAGGGCTTCACCACCGTGCGCGGCGCCGACTTCGACAAGGAGTACTACGGGATGGCCGTGCGCAAGGGTGACAGTGCGCTGCTGGCCAAGCTGAACGCCGGCATTGCCAAGGTCAAGCAGGACGGCACCTACGACAAGCTGTACGAGAAGTACTTCGGTCGCAAGTCCTGATCTGAACTGCATCGCCTCCGCAAGGAGGCGATGTCTTTACAGCACCACGCTGCGACCGCCATCGACCGCCAGTATCTGACCGGTCACATAGCTGGCGTCGAACAGCAGGAAGCCCACTGCCCGGGCGATATCGTCCGGCGTGCCGATACGGGCCAGCGGAATGGTTGCTTCAATGCGGCGGCGCTCGTCCTGATCGAACACGCTGTCGCCCTCCGGCCACAGATTGACGCCGGGCGATACGCCGTTCACGCGGACATGTGGCGCCAGATCGCGCGCCAGCGCACGCAGTGTGGCCGCGTGGCCGGCCTTGGCGGCGGTGTAGACCGCATGGGCGGTCATTGGCCGGTCGACATGGATGTCGATCAGCCCGACCAGCGCACCGCGGCTTGCCGTGAGTGCCGGGGCGGCAGCCTGGGCAAGAAACAGCGGTGCTTTCAGATTACTGCCGATCAGGTCGTCCCAGGCGGCTTCGTCGATCTGGCCGATCGGGGTCGGAAAGAAGCTGGAGGCGTTGTTGACCAGCCCGTCGAGCCTGCCGAAGGCAGACAGCGTCGCCTCGACCAACGCCGGCAACGCCGGAATGTCGAGCAGGTCGGCATGGACCGTGACGGCTGAACCGGCGCGCTGCCGGTTCAGCTCCGTGGCCAGTGTCCGGGCGGCGTCTTCTGCACCGCGGTAATGCAGCATGACACTGGCGCCACGCGCGTGCAGCCCGCGGGCAATGCCCGCGCCGACGCGTCTGGCCGCGCCCGTGATCAGTACCGTTTTGCCGAGCTGATCCATGCCTCCCTCCATCAAGTCTGTTCTCCGCTACCGGCGAATCCTGTTTTGCCGCAGAATTGCTCCATTCTGTCATAGCCACACACAATGCACACACTGCCACAACCAGACCGCGACGCGGTCGCCGCCAGCGCCGGACTGGTCCGGCGCATCCAGCAGGAAATCGACCTCAATGGCGGCTGGCTGCCGTTCTCCCGTTACATGGACCTGGCACTGTATGCGCCGGGGACCGGATATTACACGGGTGGCAGCCGCAAGTTCGGGGCTGACGGCGACTTTGTCACCGCACCGGAAATTTCGCCGTTCTTTGCCGCCGCACTGGCGCAACAGATTGCCGATCTGCTGCCGCTGACCGGCGGCGACCTGTACGAATTCGGCGCCGGCAGCGGCCGGCTGGCTGCCGACCTGCTGCTGGCGCTGGAAGCGGACCAGGCATTGCCGCAGCACTACCGGATCATCGAAGTCTCCGGCGAACTGGCGGCCCGTCAGCGCGAACGCATCGAACAGGCCGCGCCACACCTGCTGTCCCGGGTCGAATGGCTGGAGGCGCTGCCGGCGCGCATGGATGGCGTGCTGATCGGCAACGAGGTGCTCGACGCCATGCCGTGCGAGCTGATCCACTGGGATGCGCAGGGTACCCCGCTGCAGCGCGGCGTCATCCGTGCCGGCGACGGTTTTGACTGGCAGGACCGGCCACTGGCCGATGGTGAGGCACTGGCACGCGCCGAGGCACTGGCGCCGGGCGCCGAATACCTGTCCGAGCTGCCGCTGGCGGCATCGGCCTTTGTGCGTACGCTTGGTGAACGACTGGAACGCGGTGCGGTGCTGCTGCTCGACTACGGCTTCCCGGAAAGCGAGTTCTATCATCCGCAACGCCGTGCCGGCACGCTGATGTGCCATTACCGCCACCATACCCACCCGGACCCGTTCAGCTGGCCGGGGCTGACCGACATCACCTGCCACGTTGATTTCACCGCCATCGCCCAGGCCGGGCTCGATGCCGGGCTTGATCTTGCCGGCTATACCTCGCAGGCGATGTTCCTGATGAACTGCGGCATTGCCCAGTTGCTGGGGCGGCTGGACCCGGAAGACATCGCGAACTACCTGCCCCAATCGACCGCCGTGCAGAAGCTGCTGTCGCCGGCCGAGATGGGGGAACTGTTCAAGGTCATCGGTTTCAGCCGCGGACTGGATGCCGGCTGGCGCGGCTTCGCGGTTGGTGATCGTCGCCGCAATCTGTAAAAGATGCAGGTAGGGGCTTGACAGCCTGCCAGCCCCTCTTTAAGATTCGGGCTCTCTCAAGCGAGAGAACGGCGAATTAGCTCAGTCGGTTAGAGCGACGGAATCATAATCCGCAGGTCCGGGGTTCGAGTCCCTGATTCGCCACCAGTATTATCAAGGGGTTAGCGCAAGCTGACCCCTTTTCCGTTTCTACGCTGTCAACAAACTGTCAACGCTTTACACTACCTTCGCAAGCCCAGTCTTGAGCAAGTAGTCTTCGCCTACGAGCATTGGTCGATAGGCCATCCCGCCAGTGAGTTCATCCGCATGCTTAGCAACGACGGCCCCATACATCTCGGGCCGGTCTTGAGCGAATCCAATTGAAGTTGCCAACGCAACATCAATAATTTCCATGCTAGGTAAGGTAAGCCACGCATGCATGTTAACCGTGCCGCCTGGCCGATGCTTCTTCACAAGTAGCTGCTCTGCGTAGTGCTCATCGAACTCGAACATATTCCTTCCGGTCTGATGCTCGACCCAACCGATAGTATAGAAAACGTTACACCCGAAAAATTCTTCAAGCGGCTCTTTTAACCTATAGTGGATCGACAAACACTGTGCCACTACGTCTGGAAAATCGAGGTCGCCAATAGCTTTCTGCACATAGTAGGGAAACCTGTCATATGCTTCTTGACTGAGGTAGTTCCTTCCGGCGGCGTACGTGACGGATGGCGCTACCGCTCCAACCCGAGCAGTTCTTCTCACAGCCTCTTCAAACAAACCCTGATAATTGCTCACACAGCCTCCATTGATTGAACATGCGACAGTGGATTTAGCACCCTCGCTTCCTGCAAATGCTCAGGTGCAAGATGCGCATATCGCATTGTCATTGTCAAGCTTTGATGACCCAAGATTCTCTGCAGAACCAAAATATTTCCACCGTTCATCATGAAGTGAGAGGCGAATGAATGCCTCAATACATGAGTCATTTGACCAGCAGGCAACACCAAACCACACCGCTCCACCGCATCTCTGAACGCTCCCCAGCAGTACTGAAACAGCCGATCCGAACTGGCAACTACCTTTGCTGTTAACTCTTCGTAGAGCGACTCGGTGACAGGAACAGTTCTGTTCTTGCCACTCTTCGTTCCTGTAAAGTGAATAGCTTTGTTACGTAACTGACTCTTTCTCAGTCCCTCAGCCTCGCCCCATCGTGAACCCGTCGACAGGCAAACCTTAGCCACCAGAAGCGCATCCTTGTTCCGACAATTTTCCAGCTCAGCCAATAGTGATTGGATCTGGTCAACTGTTAACCACGACAGCTCTTTCTCTGGGATTTTGAACTGACGCACCGTGGACAGAGGATTCTCTTTTTTCCAAAGCCCTAGCCGTTTCAGTTCATTAAAAACACTCCTTAAGTACGCATGCTCACGATTCATATTGTTTGCAGTCACTCCAGACTCCAAACGTTGAGCGCGGTACTTAGCAAAATCTTCCGCAGAGAACCGGTCCGCGACCGGGTTCCCCATCACATCAACCATTGCCAGCAAGCGCCGCCGGGTATCAGCCGCAGACCTCAGATTACAGCCATGATGCTGATACCACAGCTCAACCAGCTCTGTCAGCGTGCGCAAATCTCTTCTCTCTGGCTCCCATTCTGGGCTCTGGGCGACTTGCGATTTAACCCAAGCCTCCCAGGCCATAGCTTCGGACTTGAGTGAGAATGTTTTCCTAAATCGCTTTCCACCTCTCCCTCCTGGCTGGATATCAACCAACCAGCCAGAATCATTTTTCCTTATAGCCACACGATCACCCCTTTTTTTCAAGGCGTTTTTTTAATTTTTTATGCCGCTCAATCCTTTCTCTCAATACATTTATTTTTTCATCAAGAATATCAAAATCAACATTTACCTTTCTAATTCTCGCCTTGTTTTCAATATGCTTTCTCATACGCTCCACGTTATTTACCAATTCTTCAGCTTTCTCATAATCAAGTTGCCGCTCTGTTTCAAGAACTATCTCTGCTTCCCTTAAGGATTTAGAGATATCCATCCTGCTAACAGCAGCATCCAATCTTGCAACTTTCTCTTTGGGCACATCCCCATCCGCATCCCCAGTCAGAATCTGTCGTGCACTCCTCAATAGCATGTCATCCAACAATTCTGATGCCGTTAGGCCACACAAGTCCTCACCCAGCTCTTCATGCCACCATTCCACTACGTATTCGCGAGCCACTTCTCTTGCTTCAATGGCATCTTTGAAATAGCGACTCGATGTTTCTAGGGGAGCTCCAGGCGTTGGGTAACCACTATCGACGGTCGGCGCTACATGCCCATAGTCCGGATCCGTCAGCCCCGTCGCCAACCAGAAAGCATGCTGAGGCCATGCCCTGCTGATCGCTTCGATCATCTCGCCCATCGCACGCTGCCGTTCTCGAGCGAAGTTCTGCCACGTCGTCGCAGCAATGCCACTCAGCTCCTCAAGCTCCTTCCATCTTCTTCTTTCGCTTGTTTTTTCATTAATTATCAAAAGCATACGGTCATTTATCGTATCCATGCGCCTCCTCCACCCATGCTATTCACGTAAATAAGACTTGCTACTACGTACCTAGTACGCGATCATTTATCACGTACTAGGTACGTAATAGTGTGTCTTATAGGACATTATGGGCGACAACCTCAACATCTCACAAATTCCCCTCGCTGCCCCCGCGGTAGTGCCAGTCATGGACCGCGTCTCGTTCGCCCGAGCTATCGGTGTCACCGAAGGGGTAGTCGAAGGCTGGATCGCCCGCGGCTACATTCCATGCACGCAAATCGGACGTCATCGCCTGGTCAACCTCGCGGCCCTGACTAAACGCTGCATTGAGCAAGCCGAGTTCCGCCTGTAGTCCCACTGAAGCCCAAACCACCAGAAAGGAAGCCCCATGAGCACCCCGCAAGAAACCATGAAACTGAACCTGAAATCGAACCAATCCATGCTGCGCGGCCGCGTCAACGCGACTCGTAAGGCCGAGGAATTTTTCTACACCGAAGTCACCCTGCCAGCGCCCGACGAGTACAGCCAGCCAGCCGTCGTCGAAATCCGTTCCCGCAAACGCATCGGCCAAGCGGGCGATACTGTGGAGTGCTTGGTCGGCTGCGGAGGCTACCGTGGCAAACCGTTCAACTACACCGACAAGGACACCGGCGAGCGCTTTACCCGTCGCCCGGTCGTCAACGCCTACCACGCGGTCGAGGAGTAAGCGCCATGGCGGCTTTGACTTCGGCCTCTGTACAAGCCGCGCTCAAGGTGGCGGGAGAGGTGCACGCGGAGTTCGCCAAGGGCTCCCATCCCTCCGCCCGCCTGCTGGCCGATCGCGCCTTTATCTCCACGTTCTTCGGCTACCTCGGCCCGGACATGGATTTCGCGACCGACCAGGATCGCTGCCTTTTCCTCCAGCTCTCCAAACAACTCGGCCTGCCCGACCCGCTCGTGCCGTATGGCCACAAGAAGGTGCACTGACATGCTGTCGAGTACTTCCGCTGCCAACCGTCGCAGTAGCTACCGACAAGACGTTTCGTTTGCTGAAGATTGCTTTTCGGTAGCGCCTGCGCATCTGGCGCAGGTCGCCAAGCGGAAGTACTCGCGCACCTTTTTCAGTCCGGAGTTTGCCAAGGACGGCGATGCCCGCCGTACCGCCAATCTCGGGGCGCTTTCGTTTCGCGCTTTGATGGTGCCCAAGGACAGCAAACTGCGCCTGTCCTGGAGCCGAGAGGAACAAAACGAAAAGGCTGCCGAAGTCGTCAATCAACTGACCCGCCGCCTCGGCCGGCACGGTGCCTATACGCCAGCGCACTATTGGCTGCCGTCGTTGATGGCGCTGGCCAACCAGTACGGCGTCTATCTACACGACGACCGCAACGTGCCTTCCTATGCCCGCCAGATCGATCCGCCGGGCAAAAAGCAGATCACGCCCGATTCCTTTCTCAAGCGACTGTTGGACGAACAGTTCTGGTGCATGACGCTCCGCCGGGTATTGCCGCAGTTGGCGGAAACCCATGCCCGTTCGATGGGGCTGGTGAGCAAGACGCAAGGCTTATACGTGTCCGATTACCAGGCCGATGCTCAATGCCGTCAAGCGGCTCGCTCGCGTGAATACCTGAGGAATTTGATCGTCACCAACGAGGACGGCTATTCGGAATCGGTACTGAAGTTCGCCGACAGCACGGTATCCAACCCGCGCAACCGCTACTCCGAATTGATGGTGCGCATGGCCGGCACCGAACGAATCGCCAAGGCGCTGGGTTTCGTCTCCTTGTTCGTCACCTTGACCTGTCCGAGCCGCTTTCACGCCATTAAGTTGCTTGGCAAACGCAAGACGTGCCCGAATGAGAAGTTCGACGGCGCCACGCCGGTCGATGGCCAACGCTATCTGACCCGCTATTGGGCGCTTGTACGCGCCCAGTTCCACCGCCAGGGCATCAAGGTGTTCGGTTTTCGGATTGCCGAGCCGCATCACGACGGCACGCCGCATTGGCACTTGCTGCTGTACGTGCGCCCGGAGCACGCTGACGCGCTGTCCGAGCTGCTGACCGAGCACTACACACGCGACGACCAGGCCGAGCTGCGTAACCGTCGCTCCGGTCGTCTCAAGACCTCGCGCCGGGTCAAGATCAAGTGGCTCGACCCGGAGCGCTCGGCGACGGGCTACGTCGCCAAGTACATCGCCAAGAACGTCGATGGCTGCGGTTCGAACGGCCAGTCGATCGGGATGAACTTCGACGGGCTGGACGCACCGAGCGCCGCGCAGCGTGTGCGGGCCTGGGCATCGCTGTGGCGCATCCGCCAGTTCCAGCAGATCGGTGGGGCGCCGGTCACGCTGTACCGAGAACTGCGTCGAATCGCCAACCTCGATAGCACCGAGTTCGACTCCGACGTACTCGACTCCGCTGTGGCGGCCGCCGACCAAGGCGACTGGGAAGCGTATGAGCATGCGCTCGGCTTCGGCTGCCCGCGCAAGGATCGTCCGCTGCATCTGACTTGCGACGAAGAGCGCCCGAACAAGTACGGCGAGCTGGTGCGTAACAAGATCGTCGGCGTGGTCGACAAGAAGGAAGGCTTGTTTATCCGCTCGCGTTTGCACGAGTGGACTGTAGAGCTGCGCACTGGCAGCCGCGAAGCGGATCGCCAGCTTGGATTCATGTGTAATAACTGTAACGACGAAGCGAGCGATGGAACATCGCGCCACCACGAACCGCGCTCGCTTTCACTCGATTTCGAGGCCTTCGTCCCCGACGACGACTTCCTCGTCCCTCCACCGCCGTATGAGCCGTCCCCCTTCCTGATACGGAGGGCCGGCCATGCCTAGTTTCAGCACCGGCACCGTTCAAACCGTGCTCGCCTGCGCCACAGCCCCCACCGAGGGTTTCACCGCGCTATCGCCCGTCAGCAGCGCGGGCGATGCCGTGACGGTCTGTCCGGGCGGCGCGCAGCTCTACGCCGGCCAAGCCTATGTGCTCGATGCCAGCCAGCAGCAGGCCGTCGACGCCGCGCTGGGACCGTTCGACTACAGCTATGCCTCGGCGCTGTGGACGCTCGCCTTCAGCACGGTCGTCGGCCTGTACTTCGTCTCTCACGGTATTTCGCTAGTCCTCAACATGATCCGTCGTGGCTAGTCATGCGTCCGGGCGCTTTCCCGGTTTTCTCAACCAAGGAGTTTCACATGCTCAAAAAAATCGCTTCCCTCACTGTCCTGTCGAGCATTACCACCGGCGCGTTCGCTGCCGGTAGCGGCCCGGATCTGACCCCGCTCACCTCGGTGGTGGATTTTGGCACCGTCATCACCGCGGTCCTGGCTGTTGCCGGCCTGCTCGCCGGGGTGTACGTCGCGATCAAGGGTGCCAAGATCGTCATCGGCATGGTCCGCGGCGCCTAACCGGGCGCCTAACCGCACTCCCTTCACCTGGTGGGGGGCTTGTGCCCCCCTTTTCGTTGGTGCGCTATGACCATCAATCAACTGTGGTACCTGCTGATCTTCGCCTGGGGAGCACTCTGCGCTTGGGCGGTGATTCAAGGCATGAGGAGCTGACATGGAACTGGAAATCTACCTAGTGTTCTATTGGCTGATGGGGGGCATGGCTACGTTGCTGGTGCTGTGCCTGCTGGCCATGTGGTGGTTCAACCAATGAAAAAGGCGATCGCCGCTGTGGCGCTGAGCCTGATGGTCACCCTGTCCTACGCCACCAATCTCATTTTCGATGCCCAGGGCAACATTGTCGGCAGTTACGTCGCATCGACGCCGCCCTCACAGGTCGATTCGTTGCGGGCTAGGGCGGCTATTTCTGGCCTGGTGCAGCAAAATGCCGTTCAACGTGGGTTCGCCAATGCTGATCCCCGGGTGATCAGCACGGTATCTAGGGTTGGTACAGCGGCGGTGAGTTCTGCAGCAGGCGGAGCGGCCGCGATTGTCGTTGCTGGCGTGAGCGCCCCCGCGTGGGTTTCCGTGATGGCGATGGCTGCCGTGGGGACCGTGGTCGGCTACGGGGTGTCGCTGGCCCTGGATGGCGCCGTCAAATGGTTTTTTGGTGATGACGGAAGCGTTTCCGTGTCTGGCTCGCCGGGTGAAATGGCGTTCAATGAAATTCCATTTGCCTCGGGCTCCGCTAGCGGTTTTAAACCAGCAGCGATGCGGAAAGGTGGTGTCGCTTGGTGCGCGCTGACGTCCTCAGCAAATCCAATTTGTGCCGGTGATCCGGGCACGGCGATTTTTGGCTACCTAACCTCGTATGCCTGTGCTGGCCCATATCAATATCCAAATCGATTTAATCCCCCACAGTGCAGTGCGCCATACAAAATCGGTGATGGCTCGAAAACAACCTGGACCAAAATCAATGTCACTGGTGCGACGGCCAGCATCGGCCATGCGTCGGCATTCCTGCTCAATAATGGCGTTTGGTCAGAATTTAGGGGTGAGAGTTTCACATATAACGTGACTAAATCGGTCGCGACCGTCGATTGTCCCGTTCTAAGTTACTCGGTTGGCAGCAAATGCGCCTCGCTCGGTATCACCCCAACCTCGACTGGCTCGAGTGCTGATGGGGTCAAATCGTTGTCCGATGCGGTCAATGGACTACCTGATTCCGAGAGATCGCGGCCGATCAATCCGGTTCTGCTCGCCGCGCTCGCCAACCAGCTGTGGAAGCTGGCCGCCCAGCAGCCAGGTTATGACGGCGTCCCCTACAGCAATGTCCAACCGATTACCACGGCTGATGCCCAATCGTGGCAGCAGGCCAATCCAAGTTATTACCCAACCGTTGGCGATATGACCGCTCCGATGCCGTCTGGCGGCACAGGGAATGGCGGGTCTGGTGGCAGTTCCCCATGGGCCCCTCTGCCGCCGAACTCCACGGGTACGCCAGGGCCTGGGACGGATCCAGGCACTATCACTCCAGGAGGTTCAACCGGGACAAATCCGGGGGCACAGCAACCCCCGATTAATCTGGGCTCAGATCCCGGCATTGGTTCGCCCGCTCTCGAGGCAGCACCAACGGCCCGGATGATTCTCGATCCGCTGCTTAATCTGCTGCCCGATTTTAAAACGTTTATGACCCCTCAGCACCAGGCCGTGTGTCCAAAGCCGGTGTTCAATTTGTTCGGCAAAACGATAATTATGGAAAGCCACTGCATTATCGCCGAGGAGCAACGCCAAGCGCTGTACACCATCATGATGGTTGCCTGGATCTTGATTGCCGCGCTGATAATTCTATCTGCCTGAGGTTTTCTTTTCTATGTTCGGTATCATCCTTTCCGCGTTAAATATGGCTTTGGCCTGGCTGGTTCGCTCAGTCCTGGTCAAATTTGTTGCTTATTTCGCCCTTTGGTTCATCACAACTGAGTTCATTCAGGTCTTGCAGGTTGCGGGCGTTTTACCCAATGCCAGCAGCCTTACAACCGTATTGGGAGGTGTGCCAGCTGCGGTTTGGTATTTCCTCGATCTGTTTGCATTCAGTCAAGGACTACCAATTGTGCTGGCCGCTGTTGCCACTCGATTCATTATTCGCCGAATTCCGGTTATAGGATAAGCAGATGGCGATCAATGCCTATACGGGTCTGCAGGGATCCGGTAAATCATTTGAGGTTATACGTTCGGTGGTAATTGAGGCGATTGCCGCCGGCCGTAATGTCGTTACTAATATTGACGGCATCAGTGAAGAGCAAATTCATCTCTATTTGATGAAGCAACGAGACGCCGATCCTGACAGCTTGGGGCATGTGATTCATGTCGGCAATGATAGGGTGAAAGAATCAGCGTTCTTTCCCGATGAAGGAAAGCCAGATCTTTGCGCTGTTGTGCAGCCGGGAGATCTGGTAGCCATTGATGAGGCCTGGCGTTTTTGGGGCACGGACTGCGGCAAATTCAGCCATGAGCATATGCAATTTTTTCGTATGCATCGTCATTACACTCATCCGATAACTGGCGTGGCCTGTGATGTGGTCTTGATGACACAGGACATTACGGGGTTACATCGTAATCTACGCAATGTAATTGAATTTTCATTCCTGATGACCAAACTGAAATCCCTTGGGCTAACCAAGATGTACCGGGTGCAGATCTACGAGGGCTGGAAGCAGAACAAAAAGACTCAGATCGATGTTCACAACAAAAAATATGATCCAGAAATTTTCCCGTTATATAAATCCTATGCAGGAGGGCAGGGTAAAGAAAATGCCATTGATAAACGTGCCAATATCCTTACCAATAAAAAACTTTGGCTAATCGCTTTTTGTGTTGTGGCATTTATCAGTGTGGGTATCTGGAACACATGGCGCTTCTTCCACCGCTCACCACAAGGTCAGCCCTCCGCTGTTGTAGCTCAAAATCCACAGCAGGCAGTTAAACAGCCAGCTCCTGTAGCGGTTTCGCCTGTTTTTTCCGATCGCTGGCGAGTGGTTGGCCGCTATGAGGTGGATGGAATGAGCTGGGTGGTAATTGCTAATCAGCAGAACCGCTTGCGGGTTGAGTCGGCCAGTGTTTTCACTAACAGTGGCATGTCGACCATTGGTGTTGTCGATGGTGCCAATGTGACCGTGTGGTCATCACAGAGTGTAGCCCCGGGGCCAGCCGGGCTGGGGAGACCGTAATGAAAATTCTGCATAGTTCCTCCCCTTTGGTCCCTTTCATACGACAAATATTGGTAGCGCTGCCTCTGCTGGTTGCAATACCAGTACTGGCGTCCCCCGCTGATGATGCCGCCGTCAGGGGTAAGCCCCCGACAACTGCTATGGCGAGACCATTGCAGACGGCTGAGCCGAGGTTCAATTTCCAGGGGGTAACGGTATCCCAGGTGGTCTCGCTCATCTATGAGGAGGTGCTTAAGAAACCATACGTCCTTGATCCTCGTGTTCTAGCAGACCAGCGACCGGTGTCACTCCGCTTTGACGGTACAAAGGGCGAATTGCCTGGTTTTCTGCACGACTTTCTCCATTTCCTCGGCTTGAGGATTGAGTCTCGAGCCGGGGTAGATTTCGTTACCAGCGACGTTGCTGATCCGCGGATGCCAGATGTGGAGCCGCCCCCACCGGAACTTGAGGTCTATGTTTATCGTCCCAAGTTTAGAGAGCTTGCCTACCTGACTGAGCTGCTGTCACCCCTGTTCAAAACGGGTTCCTTTACAGTTAGCCGTGCTGTGCGCTCGGGGGGCGCGGAGTCTGTGACAACGGCTGCGCCTGCGAGCTCTGCCGCCGCACAGATTGACCAGCACAGTGATGTGATGGTGTTCCAGGGAACGGCTGCAGAGATTGCGCTGTTGACGCGTGTGCTGCCACAGATCGATACACCGGCCGGTGAGGTGCTCGTCCAGGGTGTTGTCTATGAGGTGACAACGGGTCGCAATGAATCCTCGGGTTTCCAGCTTGCGCTGTCGTTGTTGGGGGGAAAGTTGGGGGTCAAGGTCAACACACCGTCGAGTGGCAATAGTGCGATCACCTTTAAAACGGCAGTCATTGATGCTGCAATTGATGCTTTGGCTAGTGATTCGCGCTTCAAAGTCGTATCAACACCCTATCTGAGAGTGAAATCAGGGCAGGCAGCATCATTGACTGTTGGCCAGGATGTACCTGTGCTGGGCTCGGTTTCCTATCCTCAGGGAGGTGGAACACCGGTGCGCTCCGTCGACTACAAATCTGCAGGGGTGATTTTCAACATTTCACCGAGGGTTCGCGACAGCGTGATTGATGTGGATGTATCCCAGCAGGTGAGCAATTTCGTGAAGACGGAAACCGGGGTCGATGACTCGCCGACCCTGATCAAGCGCGAGCTTCGCACCCACGTATCGGCCCAGGACGGCGAGCTGGTCGTGCTTGGTGGGTTGCGTGACGAGAAGGACAACGCAAGTCGATCTGGGCTGTCTTTCCTGCCTGAATTCCTGCGTGCTAGGTCCAGCAGTAGCACCCAGACCGAGATCCTGCTGATGCTGCAACTGACCAAGACGGGCAGCTAGATCCTCGGCTCACGGGTGATCTGCCCGGGTAGTTCACGCATAAACACCAATAATTTCCTCGCGGGCTTTCTAGTTCCGCCTTCCTTCGGTATGCACACCCTGCGCGACACGGCGCCGGCTGGCGTACCGCAGCGCGCGAGCGCGAGGAGCGCACAGCCGGCACCAGATCGCGCTGGCTCGCCTTGTCGACTGCAGGCGCATTCCCTCACGAGTGGAGAGGCGGTCAAGGGGGGCCGTAGGCCACGAAGCTTGCCCTTGACGGCCTCGCAGCGACCCCACGCTCACTCGGAGGGCAGGGGTGGCAGTTCACCCCTGCCCCCGAGGATCAAACGCGATCGTTTGCAATCAACCACCACCTTACGCATGTTCGGCGCACAGGAAGACTTCCTCCAAGAGAGTACTGAGGCAAGTCAAACAAAGCATGCTAAAGTCATTGTTGCAATGTCCATACTTGGCAGTGAAGGAGCAAGCCGTGCAAAGCTTACTGACATACCTCACAGTCACAAGTCTGCTGGAAGCTGCTAAACTTGACAAAAGTTGCAATGGGCCTGTAAGTCGGCTTAAAACAGATAAATGCTAGTTGGAGCGCATATGTCCTTTCCAGTTGTAGACAGGGTTATCTATCAAAAAAACCCTTTGGTAGAGGTTGTTTGCCAATTAAGCGTCCACCCTCAGTTACGAGTTGAAACAGAGCTTCCAACAGACTTTCAGAGTCATCTGAAAGAGAAATATCCTATTTTGCATGAAGGCACGGCTTCTTTAACTACAATTGACAGCAGTCAGGCTGCAGCTAGTGGGAGTCAGCTTAGCCAACAAATATTTAAATTCTATGATTTCTTTTCTAAAGATGGAACATGGAAAGTTTCTCTTTCAAAAGATTTCATAGCATTAACCACAACCAAATATCAAAACTGGGAAGATTTTTCTTCAAGGCTTCAAGAAGTCTTGACCATCTATAATGAAATTTATGACCCGCGAATTTTTAAACGGGTCGGCTTAAGATACAAAGATGTAATTCAGAGAAGCACGATTGACCTCGTTGATACACCCTGGCATGAAATTATCGCCTCATCTATTGCAGGCCCATTTGCAGATGATGGATTTAGCAAGGCAAAGCACTATAGCTCTAGCTTTTTACTTCCTCTTAAAGACACTTTCGGTTCAGTTTTAGTTCAGTACGGTATCGTAGAATATGCTACAACCGCTGAAGAGTGCTTTTTGATTGATGCCGATTATTTTATTGAACAGGATGTAGAATATCATGTCGCGATTACTACCCTCACCAGTTTTAACAAGAAGGCCGGCAGCCTTTTCCGGCACTGCATTACCGACAAGCTCCATCGAGCCCTCGACCCTATTCCAAAATAATGCTCAAATCAATCCTTCGAGGCAGCAGGTAGTTATCGCTGCCTTCAATGGAATGGTACCACCACCTGTTCCTTTTGTTTTTCCTGGTTTAAAAAGAGTTATTAAATCAACACAGGCCTCAACCAACCAAGAAGTAATCCGGTTAATTACGGGCAAAAAAATAAAGACCAGCTCTGCCAATCAGATATATGAATTATGCAAAACGGACGATTTATTTGGTCTATTCGATATTGTCGACAATTTGGCCGATAACAGTAATTACTACGAGATTAACAAAATAATTTTTACAATTGACTATCAAAAATTAACTCCTAAGATTGCCATCGGCTTACTTAGAGTTGCTTTTCCTATAAAACGTAAACTACCGCAGTGGGACGAAGCGGTCAGCAAAGCTAGGGATGCTCTCGCTAGAAATAATATGAATGCAGCAAGACTGTTAAAGGGTATCCTGTAAAATATGCAATTCATAAGCTCTAAAAAAAACTCGCTGAGCAATCTTGGCTATATTGGATTTGCAATTAGTGGCACGAAGGAACAAAGGCATATTGGGATAGCCTATAGAGCGAGTGTTAATGAGGTCATGATTGTTGATCTTGGCTTTCACCGCATGCTAAAAAATGACACTGCTGATGATGACGAACCATGGTACTGGGCAGAGTTTGGGCTCGATGAAATAAACCAAGAGATCATCGCCAAGAGAATCTCTTATTTAGCAGCCAAGCATCAGTCAAATAGGGCGCTGCCATCGGATATACAGTATGGTTTTATTTATAATGGGACTTATTTTGACGAAGGAGACGAATATACAAGAAATAAAATGGGGGAAGGATTGACTTGTGCCACATTTGTTCTTGCCGTCTTCAAAAAATTAGGCTTGCAATTTCTAGATGAAGAGTCTTGGCTGCCTCGCGAAGAGGAAGATGCAGAATGGCACAGGCGCATCATAGACTTAATGGAGGAATTAAAAATTCAATTCAGTATCCCCGACGGCCATATAGAGGCACTCAAAAAAAATATTGGAAATGGCGTCCGCTTCAAACCAGAAGAAGTCGCTGGTTCTGGAGTTGTATTCTTTAATGAGAATAGGGATGATTGCATAAAATATACAGAAGGTTCTGAAATTGGGAAAAAAGTCCTCTGTCAAATTTTTGATTGAGGATTTATTCTGTTCGGCAGAGAAATCAGGGGATGCTAACAGAGAAATATTTACAAAAAAGAGCAGCGCACTGAGCACAAATTCGAGAAATAAACGCTGTAGCGGCAGATTCCAAAAGAGGCAAGCGAAAAGGTGGATGTCATGGCACTTAAACTCGATGTCGAACACACCATGGTCGAGCTGACCTTCCCCCCTGCAGGTATACCAAGCATAAGTTAGCATGAAGGCCAAAGGAGCCTCTCATGCGGAAGTCTCGATTCACTGAAGCGCAAGTCATCGCCGTCCTGAAGGAAGCGGAGGCCGGTCTTCCGGTCACGGAACTGTGCCGCAAGTATGGTATTTCTGATGCCACCTTCTATAACTGGCGCAACAAATTTGGCGGTATGGAGGTGTCGGAAGCCAAACGACTGAAACAGCTGGAGGAAGAGAACGCCCGATTGAAACGTCTGGTCGCCAATCAGGCACTCGACATCGAAATGCTGAAGGAAGTCCTCGGAAAAAACTGATTCGGCCTGCAGCTCGGTGC
>NZ_JHVK01000041.1 GCF_000620105.1 Microvirgula aerodenitrificans DSM 15089
GGCGTGGAAATGTTCCGCAAGCTGCTGGATCAGGGTCAGGCCGGCGACAACGTTGGCGTGCTGCTGCGCGGCACCAAGCGTGAAGACGTGGAACGTGGCCAGGTGCTGGCAAAGCCGGGTTCGATCACGCCGCATACCGACTTCGGCGCTGAAGTGTACGTGCTGAGCAAGGAAGAAGGCGGCCGTCACACTCCGTTCTTCCAGGGCTACCGTCCGCAGTTCTACTTCCGTACCACGGACGTGACCGGTGCGGTGACGCTGCCGGAAGGCGTGGAAATGGTGATGCCGGGTGACAACGTGGCGATCACCGTCGCGCTGATCGCCCCGATCGCGATGGAAGACGGCCTGCGTTTCGCCATCCGTGAAGGCGGTCGTACCGTCGGCGCCGGCGTCGTTGCCAAGATCATCAAGTAATCGGAGCCCGGACAAATGCAAAACCAGAAGATCCGTATCCGCCTCAAGGCTTTCGATTACAACCTGATCGACCGCTCGGCCCAGGAAATCGTTGACACCGCCAAGCGTACCGGCGCCGTCGTCAAGGGTCCGGTCCCGCTGCCGACCAAGATCGAACGTTACGACGTTCTGCGTTCGCCGCACGTCAACAAGACGTCGCGCGACCAGTTCGAAATCCGTACGCACCTGCGCCTGATGGACATCGTCGATCCGACGGACAAGACCGTTGACGCGCTGATGAAGCTGGACCTCCCGGCTGGCGTGGACGTCGAAATCAAGCTGCAGTAATACAAGCAATAGCGTGGCCCGCACGGCGTGCGGGCCTGTGTGGCGGAGCGATCCGCTAGCGCGCAGACAAACTACTGCGATAAGTGCTTGCAGTTATTGAAAAATCTGTGTTAGATTCGCGGGCTCACCATTTGGTGAGCCCGTTTTGTTATTGGCGGTCAATCGTAACCGCCACCTCTTGAAGGAAATAACGATGAGTTTAGGTCTTGTCGGTCGCAAAGTCGGCATGACCCGCGTCTTTGCCGAGGATGGTGCAGCCATCCCGGTGACGGTGCTGGACATGTCCGCCAATCGCGTCACGCAAATCAAAACCGCCGAAACCGACGGTTACACCGCCGTTCAGGTGACCTACGGCTCGAAGAAGGCGAATCGCGTTTCCAAGCCGGAAGCCGGTCACTTCGCCAAGGCCGGCGTTGAAGCCGGTCGTGGCAAGAAGGAATTCGCCCTCGACGCAGCCAAGCTCTCCGAGCTGAAGGTCGGCGACAGCCTGACCGTTGAAGTTTTCCAGGTCGGTCAACTGGTCGATGTGACCGGTACCAGCCAGGGTAAAGGCTTCTCCGGCGTGATCAAGCGTCACAACTTCTCTTCCAACCGTGAATCCCATGGTAACTCCGTGACCACCCGCGCGCCGGGTTCGATCGGTCAAGCCCAGGATCCGGGTCGGGTCTTCCCGGGCAAGCGCATGGCCGGCCAGTACGGCAACGTCAAGCGCACCGTGCAGAGTCTCGAAATCGTCCGTATCGACACCGAACGTCACCTGCTTCTGGTCAAGGGCGCTGTCCCGGGTGCCAAGGGTAACGACGTCGTCGTGCGTCCGGCAGTGAAGGCAGGTGCGTGATGGAACTGAAAGTAATCAATCAGCAAGGTCAGGCCGTTGAAGGTCTGGTTGCGTCGGACGCCCTGTTCGGCCGTGAGTACAACGAAGCGCTGGTCCACCAGATCGTGACCGCCTTCCTGGCGAACGCCCGTTCCGGTAACCGCGCCCAGAAGGATCGCAGCGAAGTCAACAAGTCGACTCGCAAGCCGTGGCGCCAAAAGGGCACCGGTCGCGCTCGTTCGGGTCGCGCAGCCAGCCCGTTGTGGCGTGGCGGTGGCAAGGTTTTCCCGAACAGCCCGGACGAAAACTTCAGCCACAAGGTCAACCGCAAGATGTACCGCGCGGGCGTTGCCGCCATCCTGTCGGAACTGGTGCGCAGCGAACGTCTGATCATCATTGACGAAATCAAGGTTGACAGCCCGAAGACCAAGGAATTCGCTGCCAAGGTGAAGACGCTGGGCCTGGAACGCGCCCTGGTCATCACCAAGGAACTGGACGAAAACCTGTACCTGTCGTCGCGCAACCTGCCGAACGTGCTGGTGATCGAAGCCGCTCAGGCCGATCCGTACAGCCTGGTTCGCTTCGACAAAGTTGTGATGACTCGCGACGCCGTGAAGCAACTCGAGGAGCAGTGGGCATGAATCAAGAACGTCTGATGCAAGTCATCCTGGCCCCTGTGGTTTCCGAGAAGAGCACGCTCGTGGCCGACAAGCACCAGCAAGTGGTGTTCAAGGTGACCAGCGATGCGACCAAGCCGGAAGTCAAGGCTGCCGTCGAACTGCTGTTCAACGTCAAGGTTGACGGTGTGCAAATGCTGAACGTCAAGGGCAAGGTCAAGCGCTTCGGCCGCAATATCGGTCGTCGCGGCGACTGGAAGAAGGCTTATGTGTGCCTCGCTGCCGGTCAGGAAATCGATCTGACCGCTGCGGAGTAAGGGGATAACCATGGCACTCGTAAAAGTTAAACCGACCTCCGCTGGCCGCCGTGCCGTCGTCAAGGTCGTCTCGCCGGATCTGCACAAGGGTGCGCCGTATGCACCGCTGCTCGAAAAGCAGAAGCAGAATGCCGGTCGTAACAACAACGGTCACATCACGACCCGTCACAAGGGCGGTGGTCACAAGCATCACTACCGCGTGATGGACTTCCGTCGCAACAAGGACGGTATCGTGGGCCGCGTCGAACGGATCGAATACGACCCGAACCGCACCGCTCACATCGCGCTGCTGTGCTACGCCGACGGCGAACGCCGCTACATCATTGCGCCGAAGGGCGTGAAGGTTGGCGCCGAGCTGCTGAACGGTGCTGAAGCCCCGATCAAGGCCGGCAACTGCCTGCCGATCCGCAACATCCCGGTGGGTACCACGGTCCATTGCATCGAAATGCAACCGGGCAAGGGCGCTCAACTGGCACGTTCGGCTGGTGCTTCGGTGCAACTGCTGGCTCGCGAAGGTTCGTACGCCCAGCTGCGTCTGCGCTCCGGTGAAATCCGCAAGGTGCACATCGACTGCCGCGCGACCATCGGCGAAGTGGGCAACGAAGAGCATGGCCTGCGCAAGCTCGGCAAGGCCGGTGCGACCCGCTGGCGTGGTATCCGCCCGACCGTTCGCGGCGTGGCGATGAACCCGGTGGATCACCCGCACGGTGGTGGTGAAGGCCGTACTGGCGAAGGCCGTGTGCCTGTTAGCCCGTGGGGTACGCCTGCCAAGGGCTTCCGCACTCGCAATAACAAGCGCACCGACAACATGATTGTGCGCCGTCGTCATTCGAAATAAAGGGTAGCTGAATATGGCACGTTCCATTAAAAAGGGCCCGTTCGTCGACATGCATCTCATCAAGAAGGTGGATGCTGCGCGTGCTTCGAACGACAAGCGCCCGATCAAGACCTGGTCGCGTCGCTCGACCATTCTGCCGGACTTCGTCGGTCTGACCATCGCCGTTCACAATGGCCGCACCCACGTGCCGGTCTATGTGTCGGAAAACATGGTGGGGCACAAGCTCGGCGAGTTCTCGCTGACTCGTACCTTCAAGGGCCACGCGGCCGACAAGAAGGCGAAACGGTAAGGTGACGCGATGAAAGTATCCGCTGTACTGAATAACGCCCGCGTTTCGGCTCAAAAGGCTCGCCTTGTGGCCGATCTGATTCGTGGCAAGTCCGTCGAGCAAGCCATCAACATCCTGACCTACACGCCGAAGAAAAGCGCCGGTCTGATGAAGAAGGTGCTCGAGTCGGCTATCGCCAACGCTGAGCACAACGAAGGCGCCGACATCGACACCCTGAAGGTTGCTACCGTCTATGTGGACAAGGGCCCGAGCCTGAAGCGCTTCTCTGCACGCGCGAAGGGTCGTGGCAACCGCATTGAAAAGCAAACCTGCCACATCACGCTCGTCGTGGGTAACTAAGGGGTAGATCATGGGACAGAAAATTGATCCACGCGGTTTCCGCTTGGTGTTGACCCGCAACTGGTCTTCCAAATGGTATGCAAGCAGCCAGAACTTCGCTGGCATGCTGAAGGAAGACATCGATGTTCGTGACTTCCTGAAGGGCAAGCTGAAGAGCGCTTCGGTGAGCCGCATCATCATCGAGCGTCCGGCCAAAAGCGCCCGCATTACCATTCACACCGCCCGTCCGGGCGTGGTGATTGGCAAGAAGGGTGAAGACATCGAGCTGCTGAAGCAGGAACTCCAGCGCCGCATGGGCGTTCCGGTTCACGTGAACATCGAAGAAGTTCGCAAGCCGGAAATCGACTCGCAAATCATCGCCGACGGTATCGCCTCGCAGCTCGAAAAGCGCGTGATGTTCCGTCGTGCCATGAAGCGCGCGATGCAGAACGCGATGCGTCTGGGTGCCCTGGGCATCAAGATCATGTCGTCGGGCCGCCTGAACGGTATCGAAATCGCTCGCACCGAGTGGTATCGCGAAGGCCGCGTGCCGTTGCATACCCTGCGTGCAGACGTTGATTACGCGACCAGCGAAGCGCACACCACCTACGGTGTCATCGGCATCAAGGTGTGGGTGTACAAGGGCGACCTCAAGCCGGGTCAAGTGTCGGCCGAGCCGACCCAGCCGGAAAAGAAGATGAGAAAGGGCGGACGCAATGCTGCAGCCAACTAGACTCAAGTACCGCAAGATGCAGAAGGGCCGCAACACCGGCCTGGCAACCCGCGGTAACAAGATCAGCTTCGGCGACTTCGGCCTGAAGGCCACTGGCCGTGGTCGTCTGACCGCTCGCCAGATCGAAGCCGCCCGTCGCGCCATGACCCGCCACATCAAGCGTGGCGGCCGCATCTGGATCCGGGTGTTCCCGGACAAACCGATCTCGAAGAAGCCGGCCGAAGTCCGTATGGGTAACGGCAAGGGTAGCGTCGAGTATTGGGTTGCCGAAATCCAGCCGGGCAAGGTGCTGTACGAAATGGAAGGTGTGAACGAGGAACTGGCGCGCGAAGCGTTCCGGCTGGCTGCTGCGAAGCTGCCGATCCCGACCACTTTCGTTGTGAGACAGGTAGGTCAATAAATGAAAGCGTCCGAACTGAGAGCCAAGTCTGCTGACGAGCTCAAGACCGAACTGCTGAGCCTGTTGAAGGCGCAGTTTGGCCTGCGTATGCAGCTTGCTACGCAGCAGCTGAGCAAGACCAGCGAACTGAAAAAGGTGCGCCGCGATATCGCGCGCGTTCGCACCGCTTTGCACGAGAAGGCAGCTTGACATGACCGAAACCAACAAAGTCGTCCGTACGCTGACCGGCAAGATCGTCAGTGACAAGATGGACAAGACCGTGGTTGTGCTGGTTGAGCGCAAGGTCAAGCACCCCATCTACGGCAAAGTGATCCGACTCTCCAAGAAGTACCACGCCCACGACGAGAACAACGAGTTCGGCGCCGGCGACACCGTGACCATCACGGAATGCCGTCCGTACTCGAAGACCAAGACGTGGAAAGTGGCTTCTCTGGTCGAGAAAGCACGCCAGGTGTAAATCGCTGTTGCGGAAGGGGAAACCCTTCCGTATAATGCGATTTCTTTCGCCACCTACCCAGGTGGAAATGCCCTCCGGGCTCGAAAACTGGCCGTCCGTGCGCCGCACAAGCCATTGTGCGGCGTTTCGTCATGATTGCTGTGGCGAAATGGCGGGTTAAGTTCGAAAAAAGGAAAATCCGATGATTCAAATGCAGACCATCTTGGAGGTCGCTGACAACACCGGTGCGCGCAAAGTGATGTGCATCAAGGTGCTCGGTGGCTCCAAGCGTCGCTACGCTTCTGTTGGCGACATCATCAAGGTGAGCATCAAAGATGCTGCGCCGCGAGGCCGTGTCAAGAAGGGTGATGTCTACAACGCCGTTGTTGTGCGTACTGCCAAGGGCGTTCGTCGTCCGGACGGTTCGCTCATCAAGTTCGATGGCAATGCCGCCGTTCTGCTGAACACCAAGCTTGAGCCGATCGGCACCCGTATCTTCGGGCCGGTGACACGCGAGCTGCGTACCGAGCGATTCATGAAGATCGTCTCGCTCGCGCCGGAAGTGCTGTAAGGAGAAGGCTCAATGCACAAAATTCGTAAAGGCGACGAAGTCGTCGTCATCACCGGCAAAGACAAGGGCAAGCGTGGCGCAGTTTTGCGCGTGCTCCCGGTTGAAGGCCGCCTCCTGGTCGAGGGCGTGAATGTCGTCAAGAAGCATCAGAAGCCGAATCCGGTGAAGGGTGTTCCTGGCGGTATCGTGGACAAGACCATGTCGATCGACGTATCGAACGTCGCCATCTTCAACCCGACTTCCAAGAAGGCCGACCGTGTCGGTTTCAAGACCCTGGAAGACGGTCGCAAGGTTCGCGTGTTCAAGTCGAACGGCGAAGTGATCGGCGCGTAAGGAGCAATCATGGCAGCCCGTTTGCAAGAGTTCTACAAGACCACGGTTGTGCCTGAGCTGGTCAAGCAGTTCGGCTACAAGTCCGTGATGGAAGTGCCGCGCATCGAAAAAATCACCCTGAACATGGGTGTCGGTGAAGCGGTTGCTGATAAAAAAGTGATGGATTTCGCCGTTGGCGACCTGCAGAAAATCTCGGGTCAAAAACCGGTCGTGACCAACGCCCGCAAGTCGATCGCCGGTTTCAAGATCCGCGAAGGCTACCCGGTCGGTTGCAAGGTCACGCTGCGTCGCGAACGCATGTTCGAATTCCTTGACCGCCTGGTGACCATCGCGCTGCCGCGCGTTCGTGACTTCCGTGGTATCAACGGCAAGTCGTTTGACGGCCGTGGCAACTACAACATGGGCGTTCGCGAGCAGATCATCTTCCCGGAAGTCGAATACGACAAGATCGACGCGCTGCGTGGCATGAACATTACTGTCACCACGACCGCGAAGACCGACGAGGAAGCCCGCGCCCTGCTGGCAGCGTTCAAGTTCCCGTTCAAGGGTTAAGCACATGGCAAAACTTGCACTGATCAACCGCGAAGAGAAGCGCGTCAAGCTGGCAGCGAAGTTCGCTGCCAAGCGCGAAAAGCTGCTCGCCATCATCAACAATGCGAGCCTCTCCGATGAAGAGCGCTACGCAGCCCGCCTGCAGCTGCAACAACTGCCGCGCAACGCCAGCCCGGTTCGCCAGCGTAATCGCTGCGCCATCACCGGACGTCCGCGTGGCGTGTTCCGCAAATTCGGTCTGGCCCGCAACAAACTGCGTGAAATCGCAATGCGTGGCGAGATTCCGGGTATTGTCAAAGCGAGCTGGTAAGAGGGATATCGACTATGAGCATGCATGATCCGATCTCCGATATGCTGACTCGCATCCGCAACGCCCAGCGCGCTGCCAAAGCGACCGTGACGATGCCGTCTTCGAAGCTGAAGCTGGCCATCGCTGCAGTGCTGAAGGATGAGGGTTACATCGAGGAATTCTCGGTGGCCGGTGAGGAAAAGAAACCGGTCCTCGACATTCAACTGAAGTATTACGCCGGCCGCCCGGTCATCGAACGCATTGAACGCGTTTCGCGCCCTGGCCTGCGTATCTACAAGAGCACCGGAGACATTCCGAAGGTCATGAACGGTCTGGGTATTTCGATCGTTTCGACTTCGAAGGGTGTCATGACCGATCGCAAGGCCCGTGCGGCCGGCATCGGCGGTGAGCTCCTGTGCATCGTGGCGTAATGGGGGTGAACTAATGTCTCGCGTAGCTAAGAATCCGGTAGTCCTGCCGGCTGGCGTCGAAGCCAAGTTCACCGCTGACGAACTCGTTATCAAGGGTTCGCTCGGCCAACTGGCCCTGGCGCTGAACAGCGAAGTCGATGTGCGTCTTGAAGAAGGCGCCCTGAAGTTCGCTGCCAAAAATGAAAGCAAGTTCTCGCGTGCTATGTCCGGCACCCTGCGCGCTCTGGCTGCCAATGCGGCAACCGGCGTGTCCAAGGGCTTCGAACGCAAGCTGCAACTGGTTGGCGTGGGCTATCGTGCCCAGGCCGCTGGCGACACGCTGAACCTCACGCTTGGTTTCTCGCACCCGGTCGCCCACAAGATGCCGGAAGGCGTCAAGGTGGAAACCCCGTCGCAGACCGAAGTCATCCTTAAGGGTGTCGACAAGCAACAGGTCGGCCAGGTTGCTGCCGAAATCCGCGCTTACCGTGCCCCGGAGCCGTACAAGGGCAAGGGCGTCCGCTATGCGGACGAGCGCGTGGTTTTGAAAGAAACCAAGAAGAAATAATTGAGGCTCAGTCATGGATAAGAAACAAACTCGACTCCGCCGCGCACGCAAAACCCGTGCACGGATTGCGGAGCTCAAGATGGTGCGTCTCTCTGTGCATCGCACCAACTGCCATATCTACGCCCAGATCATTGATGAGACTGGCGGCAAGGTCCTGGCTACGGCTTCGACGCTGGAAGCCGAAGTCCGCAAGGAACTGGCCAACGGTGGCAATGCTGCGGCTGCAACCTTGATTGGCAAACGGATCGCCGAAAAGGCGAAGGCTGCCGGTATCGACAAAGTCGCCTTCGACCGCTCCGGTTTTCAATACCACGGTCGTATCAAGGCGCTGGCTGATGCCGCGCGTGAAAACGGCCTCGTATTCTGATTTGGAGTAGACAATGGCTAAGCACGATATTGAAGAGCGTGGCGACGGTCTCACCGAGAAAATGATCGGTGTGAACCGCGTGACCAAGGTGGTGAAGGGTGGCCGTATCATGGCTTTCTCGGCACTCACCGTGGTTGGTGACGGCGATGGCAGCATCGGCATGGGCAAGGGCAAGGCGAAGGAAGTTCCGGTCGCCGTGCAAAAGGCCATGGACCAGGCTCGCCGCACGATGGTCAAGATCCCGCTGAAGAACGGCACCCTGCAGCACGCCGTTATCGGTCAGCACGGCGCGACCACCGTGTTCATGCAACCGGCGCCGGAAGGCTCGGGCGTGAAGGCGGGCGGCGCCATGCGTGAAGTGTTCGATGCGATGGGCGTCCACAACGTGTCCGCAAAGGTGCACGGTTCGACGAACCCGTACAACGTCGTTCGCGCCACGCTGGACGGTCTCTCGAAGATCAACACCCCGGCCGACATTGCCTCCAAGCGTGGCAAGACCGTCGCCCAGATTCTGGGGATTGAAGAATGAGCGACAAGAAAACCGTCAAAGTCACCCTGGTGAAGAGCCTGATCGGTCGTATCGAAGCCCACCGTGCCTGCGCGCGCGGCCTGGGTCTCAAGAAGATCAACCAGACCGTCGAAGTGCTCGACACCCCCGAAAACCGCGGCATGATCAACAAGATCTGCTACCTGGTTAAATGCGAGGGTTAAGATGTTTCTGAACACCATCAAACCTGCCGAAGGTGCCAAGCACGCCAAGCGTCGCGTGGGCCGTGGCATCGGCTCGGGCCTGGGCAAGACCGCTGGTCGCGGTCACAAGGGCCAGAAGTCCCGTTCGGGCGGCTTCCACAAGGTCGGCTTCGAAGGCGGTCAAATGCCGCTGCAACGTCGCCTGCCGAAGCGTGGTTTCAAGTCGCTGACGAAGGGCCTGACGGTCGAAATTCGTCTCGACGACCTGAATCGTCTGCCGGTCGATGACATCGACTTCCTGGCGCTGGCGCAAGCCGGCCTGGTGAAGACCGGTGCCAAGGCGGCCAAGGTGATTCTCGCCGGCAAGATCGATCGTGCACTGACGCTGCGTGGCATTGCTGCCACTGCAGGCGCCAAGGCTGCGATCGAAGCCGCCGGCGGCAAGTTCGTCGAGTAACGAAAGGCACGACAATCCGTGGCTACTCCTTCTCTAGCGGCTAACGCCAGCAAGTTCGGCGATTTGAAGCGTCGCATCCTGTTCCTGATCGGCGCCCTGATCGTCTACCGCATTGGCGCGCATATCCCGGTCCCCGGGATCAATCCGGCCGAACTAGCGAAGTTGTTCCAGTCGTCGCAGACGGGCCTCCTCGACATGTTCAACATGTTCTCGGGCGGGGCCCTGTCCCGGTTTACGGTATTTGCCATCGGCATCATGCCGTACATCTCGGCATCCATCATTCTGCAGCTGGCAGGCGAAGTCATTCCGAGCCTCAAGCAGCTGAAGAAGGAAGGCGAACAGGGACGACGCAAGATCACTCAGTACACGCGCTACGCGACTGTGGTGCTCGCGACCTTCCAGTCGTTCGGCATCGCGGTCATGCTGTTCAAGCAGCCTAACCTGGTGCTGAGCTCGCAGTTCGAGTTTTACCTGACGACGGTCGTGACCCTGGTCACCGGGACGATGTTCCTGATGTGGCTGGGCGAACAGATCACTGAACGTGGTATCGGCAACGGCATCTCGATGCTGATTTGCGCCGGTATCGCCGCCGGCGTGCCGTCGGCGATCGGCAAGACCCTGACCCTGGCGAGCCAGGGCAGCCTTCCGATCCTGCTGGTGATCGCGCTGTTCGTTGGCGTGGTGGCGGTGACGTGTCTCGTCGTATTCGTCGAGCGCGGTCAGCGCAAGGTGCTGGTGAACTATGCGAAGCGCCAGGTCGGCAGCCGCGTCATGCAGGGCCAGAGCACGCACATGCCGCTCAAGCTCAACATGGCCGGTGTGATTCCGCCGATCTTCGCGTCGAGCATCATCCTGTTCCCCGCTACGGTGGTGGGCTGGTTTGGCAACACCGAAGGTCTGGGTTGGCTGAAGAATATCGGTAACGCATTGCATCCGGGACAACCGATCTATGTGTTGCTGTACGCCGCAGCCATCATTTTCTTCTGCTACTTCTACACGGCGTTGGTGTTCAACCCGAAGGAAACGGCCGACAACCTGAAGAAGAGTGGGGCGTTCATCCCTGGCATCCGCCCGGGTGAGCAGACCTCCCGGTACATCGAGAAGATCATTCTCCGCCTGACGCTCATCGGTGCGATCTACATCGCCCTGGTGTGCCTGATGCCGGAGTTCCTGATCCTCAAGTGGAATGTACCGTTCTACTTCGGTGGCACGTCCCTGTTGATCATCGTCGTCGTGACCATGGACTTCATGGCGCAGGTGCAGTCGTACATGCTGTCGCATCAGTACGAAAGCCTGCTCAAGAAGGCCAACTTCAAGAACGGCGGTCTCCTGTCGCGTTGATGGGTTGGCCGGGAAGTCATGTCGAAAGAAGATACGATCCAGATGCAGGGGGAGGTGCTTGAAAACCTCCCGAATGCAACTTTCCGGGTCAAGCTGGAAAACGGTCATATTGTCTTGGGACATGTCTCCGGCAAGATGCGGATGCACTACATCCGCATCCTGCCCGGTGACCGGGTCACGGTGGAGTTGACGCCGTACGACCTGTCCCGTGCACGCATCGTGTTCCGCGCCAAGTAAGGGCGCGTAGTGAATCTGAAAGGAAAAACATGCGAGTTCAGCCTTCGGTCAAGAAGATCTGCCGCAACTGCAAGATCATCCGCCGCCACGGTGTGGTGCGAGTGATCTGCACGGACCCGCGTCACAAGCAAAAGCAAGGCTGATTTGAAGCCAGCGCTTTTTGCGTGTAACATCAGCAACTTTTCGAGTTTGGGGTAAATGTATGGCCCGTATTGCAGGGGTAAACATTCCTAACCATCAGCATATCTGGGTTGGCCTGCAGGCAATCTACGGTATCGGTGCAACCCGCGCTAAGAACATCTGCGCGGCGACCGGTGTCGTGACCAGCACCAAGGTCAAGGATCTGACTGATGCGGAAATGGAAAAACTGCGTGACGAAATCGCGAAGTTCACCGTAGAAGGTGACCTGCGCCGTGAAGTCACCATGAGCATCAAGCGTTTGATGGACCTAGGCTGCTACCGCGGCTTCCGTCATCGCCGTGGGTTGCCGTGCCGCGGCCAGCGCACCAGGACCAATGCGCGTACGCGCAAGGGCCCGCGCAAGCCTATCGCCGGCAAGAAGTAAATCTAAGGATTGACAATGGCTAAAGCAAACACAGTCCGCGTACGCAAAAAAGTGAAGAAGAGCGTTTCCGAAGGGATCGTTCACGTTCACGCGTCCTTTAATAACACCATCATTACCATCACCGATCGCCAAGGGAATGCACTGTCTTGGGCTACCTCGGGCGGTGCTGGTTTTAAGGGGTCGCGCAAGAGTACGCCTTTCGCAGCGCAGGTCGCAGCGGAAGCAGCTGGTAAAGTTGCCCAAGAATACGGTGTCAAGAACCTCGAAGTTCGCATCAAGGGCCCTGGCCCGGGCCGCGACTCGTCGGTACGCGCTTTGAACGCACTTGGCTTTAAAATCACCAGCATCACTGACGTGACGCCGATTCCGCACAATGGCTGCCGTCCGCCCAAGAAGCGCCGGATCTAATTGGGAGAATGTGAGAAATCATGGCACGTTATACTGGTCCGAAATGTAAACTGGCTCGTCGTGAAGGCACCGACCTCTTCCTGAAGAGTGCTCGCCGTTCGATCGACAGCAAATGCAAACTCGAAAGCCGCCCCGGCCAACACGGTGCTAAACAGCCGCGTCTGTCCGACTACGGTGTGCACCTGCGCGAAAAGCAAAAGATCCGTCGTATCTACGGCGTTCTGGAGCGTCAATTCCGCAAATACTTCGCTGAAGCCGAGCGCCGCAAGGGCTCGACTGGCGAAAACCTGCTCCAGATTCTTGAGTCGCGTCTGGACAACGTCGTCTACCGCATGGGCTACGGTTCGACCCGTGCCGAAGCACGTCAGCTGGTCAGCCACAAGGCCATCACGGTCAACGGCCAGGTGGTGAACATCGCTTCGTTCCAGGTCAAGACGGGTGACGTCGTTGCCGTTCGCGAAAAGGCCCGGAAACAGGCTCGTATCGCCGAAGCGGTCGCGCTCGCTGAACAGATTGGTTTCCCGGGCTGGCTGACGGTCGATTCCAAGAAACTGGAAGGTACGTTCAAGAACGCACCGGAGCGCTCCGAACTGTCTAGCGATATCAACGAGCAACTTGTGGTCGAGTTCTACTCCAAGTAATCGCTAGCCAAAAGGAACCACTATGCAAAACAGCGCTTCGGAATTTCTCAAGCCGCGTCTGATTGACGTGCAGCCGGTCTCGGCCTCGCAAGCGCGTGTGGCCATGGAGCCGTTCGAGCGTGGGTACGCCTATACGCTCGGTAACGCCCTGCGCCGCATTCTGCTGTCGTCGATGCCCGGCTTCGCTCCGACCGAAGTGTCTATCGCTGGCGTTTTGCATGAGTACTCCGCACTGGACGGGGTTCGGGAAGATGTCGTAGACATCCTCCTGAACCTTAAAGGTGTGGTGTTGAAACTGCATGGTCGTGAGTCGGTTCTGCTTGCTCTCAAGAAAGAGGGCGAGGGCCCGGTTCTGGCCAGCGATATCGATTTGCCGCACGACGTCGAGGTGGTGAACCCCGACCACGTCATCTGCAACCTGGCAGCTGGCGGCAAGATCGACATGGAGATCAAGGTCGAGAAGGGCCGTGGCTATCAGCCGGCTCCGGTTCGGATCAAGCAGGATGACAACCGGCAAATCGGTACGATTCTGCTGGATGCGTCCTTCAGCCCGGTTCGCCGCGTCAGCTTTGCTGTTGAAAGCGCCCGCGTTGAGCAGCGTACTGACCTTGACCGTCTGGTGCTGGATATCGAGACCAATGGTGTTGTCGAACCGGAAGAGGCTGTGCGTTCTGCCGCCCGTATCCTGATCGATCAACTCTCGATTTTCGCCGATCTCCAAGGCACTACCGTCGAAGTGATCGAAGAACGTGCGCCGCAGGTCGATCCGATCCTGTTGCGTCCGGTTGACGATCTCGAATTGACCGTTCGTTCGGCCAATTGCCTGAAGGCGGAAAACATCTATTACATCGGCGACCTGATTCAGCGTACCGAAACCGAGCTTCTGAAGACGCCGAACCTCGGCCGCAAGTCGCTCAACGAGATCAAGGAAGTGTTGGCTTCCAAGGGTCTCACGTTGGGGATGAAGCTGGAAAACTGGCCGCCGGCTGGTCTCGAGAAGCCCTAAGGCCCTCGGTCACAGTTAAAGGACTCTACAATGCGTCACCGTCTAGCCAATCGCAAACTCAACCGCACGTCGAGCCATCGTCTCGCCATGCTGCGCAACCTGGCCAACTCGCTGCTGCGTCACGAAGCTATCGTGACCACGCTGCCGAAGGCAAAGGAACTGCGTCGCGTAGCAGAGCCGCTGATCACCCTCGGCAAGCAGTCGTCGCTGGCCAACCGTCGTCTGGCCTTCGACCGCACGCGCGATCGCGAAATTGTCGTCAAGCTGTTCGACATTCTCGGCCCGCGCTATGCCAACCGTAATGGTGGCTACCTCCGCATCCTGAAGTACGGCTTCCGTCAAGGCGATAACGCGCCGCTGGCGCTGGTCGAACTGGTGGACCGCCCGGAAGTGGACGCTGTTGCTGAAGAGCAAGCTGCTGCTTGATTGCGTAAGCCGTTCATGGAAAAGCCAACCCTCGGGTTGGCTTTTTTACGTTTTGGCGCCGGTGCGAACTTCGCGTAACCTTGCGCACGGCCCCTCACAGGGGCTGACACATTCAAAGAAATACAAGGAGTTTGACGTGAAGCTGCACCGGATCCTGATAGCAATGATGACGACCGCCGTACTGGCCGCCTGCGGAGGCAAAAGCGAAGCCCCCGCCACCGATGCCGCCGCCGCACCGACCGAGAAGGTCTACAAGGTCGGCATGAACGCCGCCTTTGCCCCGTTTGAATCGGTCGACGCATCCGGCAAGCTGGTCGGCTTCGAGATTGACCTGACCCAGGCCGTGGCTGACGCTGCGGGCATCAAGGTCCAGTTCAACAACACGCCGTGGGAAGGCATCTTCGCGTCGCTGGAAAATGGCGACAATGACCTGCTGACCTCGGCCGTGACCATTACCGACAAGCGCAAGGAGAACATGGACTTCTCCGAACCGTACTTCGAGGCCGAGCAACTGATCCTGGTGACCAGGGGCCAGAGCATCTCCAGGGTTGAAGACCTGCAGGGCAAGAAAATCGCCGTGACCACCGGCACCACCGCCGATGCCGTCGCGCAGAAGCTGTTCGGCGCCAACAGCCCGAACACCAAGCGCTTCGAAAGCCTGCCGCTGGTGCTGAAGGAAGTCGAAAGCGGTGGCGTCGATGCCGCGATCGGCGACAACGGCGTGGTGGTGACCTTCCCCCGCCCGGTATCCCAGTCATAAATTAGCAATCAGGACTGGTTGGGGATGGTTTTTCTCCCGGTATTCGACCGGGGTCAGGTAGCCCAGCGCACTATGTGGCCGAGCGGCGTTGTAATCCTGGCGCCAGGCTTCGATTTTCTGCTTGGCATCATGCAGGTTCCGAAAGACATGCTGGTTCAGACACTCTTCCCGAAACCGGCCATTGAAGCTTTCGATATGTGCATTGTCTACCGGCTTTCCCGGCCGAATGAATTGCAATCGAACTCCTCTTCGGCAGGCCCATTC
>NZ_JHVK01000042.1 GCF_000620105.1 Microvirgula aerodenitrificans DSM 15089
CCGCTGGCATTGGTTGCGGTGTAGGTGAAGCTGTCCGGTCCGGAATAACCGGCGGTCGGGGTGTAGGTGATGCTGGTGCCGCTGGCCGTGGCGGTACCATGGCTGGCGGCGGAGGCCACGGCGACGCTGGTGGCAGCCCCGCCGCCGAGGCTCAGCGTGATCGGGTTGGCGCTGCTGTTGGCGGCGACGGTGGTGCTGACCGCGCCGGCAGTCGGGGCCGGCAAGGCATAGGTATAGCCATTGGTCAGCGTGGCCATGCCGTTCGACGTCGTGGCGACAACGTTGACCGCACCTGCCGCATGGGCCGGCGTGGTGGCGGTGATCGTGGTGGCATTGTTGACGGTAAACGAACTGGCTGCGGTGCCGCCGAAGCTGACGGCCGTGGTGCCGGTCAGGTTGGTGCCGGTCAGGGTGACCGTGGTGCCGCCTGCGGTACTGCCGGTGGGCGGGGTGACCTGGGTCAGGGTCGGCGTGGCGCCGCCGTTGACCACCACTGTGTACGTCGCCACACCGCTGTCACCAAAGTTTTCCACTACCGATATCTGGAATGTGTAGGTGCCGGGTGTGGTCGGTGTACCGCTGAGCACACCAGTATTGTTATCCAGGCTCAAACCGGCCGGGATGTAGGTGGCGTTGCCATCGTAGTTCGGATCATTCACGTCGCCTTGCCAGTATGCGTACGGTGCGGCGCCGCCAATTGCCGTCAGCGTAACCGACATCGACTGACCGAGAGTCAGGGTGGCAAGGGTTGTGCCACTGGGAGGGGAGAGGGAAACGCCGGCGCCGACAGCCATGGCGGGGAAGACAAGCGCAAGCGTGAACAGCAGCATGCAAAATGCCTGCTGTGTTGCGGTTCTGAATCCAGAAACCAGTGTGGCCAACTGTCTGTGCATTTGCAGTCTCGTGAGGGAAGTCGTCCGGGCGGGGCCCCCTGTGGCGTCAAACGGGTGTGCTGCTGGATGACCGCCACGGTTTAGCGGACGGGAGGCTGCCCCCCCGTCCGCTTGAAGTGTCCCGGTATCGGAAATGAATATTCAGTTAGCAGTATAGATCCCGGATAATGCGAAATAAATATTTTATTCGTTTGATGTAGCTGCTATTTACTTTGGATGGGCGTCACGACACGGCCGGGCATCAGGCGCGGCTGGAAACCGGTCTGCACAGATGGATGTCGGGGCCTGCAGTCCCGGTCACCTGGAACCCCAGTCGCTGGTACAGGCGTTGCGCCGGATTGCCGGGGCTGACATGGAGGCTGCACGGGCGCCCGGCGTGGTCGGCCAGGTCGAGGACTGCGCGCAGCAAGGCAGAACCAATACCTTGTCCGCACCAGGCGGGCAGCAGGGCGATATCGACGATGTGCCAGCCGCCCGGGGCGTGGCGATGCAGATACAGGCGGCCAATTGAATGGTTGGATTGCTCGACAACAAGAATATCGCTGTCCGGATAGCACTTCTCGTAGTGCAGGCGCTGCAGGCGTGCCTGGTCGAGCAGGAACTGTCGGCGCTGTTCGTCGGTCCAGCCCGGTATCAGCGCCGTTTCCGCCCAGCGACGCGCCAGGTACAGGTCGCGGACGAATGCCGCATCGGCATCCGTTTGCACGTGCCAGCGCAAGCCTGGTTTTGTCTCTGGAGAAGGAAGGGAATCAGGATCGGGGTGGGGCTGAGAGTGTGTGGACACGTTGCGGTTCTCGTCCGGAAACGGTTCCGCCGGCGCCGCCCTCGTGATGCTGATGGGGGCGGCGCCGGGGAAGGATAAGGCGCCGTCGTCAGACTGCTGACGACGAACGGCGCCACTAGTCGTTAGTGGCTTTGGTACCTGCCCGGCTGACGGTGCAGATGGTGGGCACGGCGGCCTGCCAGATCGAATCCGGCCCGGCCTGTTCTTGCCGCCATGTGCTATGGCCTGTTATTGCCCCGCTTGGTGGAACGCCATTACGGCCTGATCGGGTAAGTGCCACCGCTGTCGAGACAGATGTAATAGCTGCTGATTTGCAGGCAAGGCTGCATATTGGCCACCTTGATTGGTGCTGTATAGGCCGTGCCAGCATCGCCGATTGTGGTCGGGGCCAGGGTAGCGGGTATCGCCCCGCTGTTGTACGCTGCGTAAACCTTGATATTGAACGGGGCCGAGGGCACGGTCGTAGCATCCGGCGTATCAATATTGTTGGCATTGGTATATGCCGCACCAGTGATCTGATGGGAATGAGACGGGATATTGATAGGCTCTATGCTGCTGGTACGCTCACCGGCCACGTCTCCGACCTTTCTGGTCGTCAGGGTCGGGTCGCTGGGAGTTGGCCCAATGCCTCTCCCGCTGCCCATGACTGCCCGCCCTGTCAGATTGGGGAGATTGAAATAGGTTTTCAGATCCCCGCCATAGAGGTTGCTGATAATGGAATACAGTGCCGGATACTGCGAAATGGGCATCTGTCTTCCGTCACACAAGCACCAGCCGCTGACGCTTCTTCCACTGGAGTAGGGGAAAAGTCTGATCTCACCAACAAATGCATCCATGATGTCATAGCCTGTCAGGTTTGAAGTTGCAGTGGGGAGGGCTCAGTTAGGCCGGTCCGGGTAAAGGCCATTCAAGGCAATGATGTAGCTTACGGTCAGTGTGGCCATCATGTTGTTTATGGGGGCCTGGTTTGGATTTGTAACGGGGCTCAGAAAATCCGCACTCAGTACGGCCGTGGCGGGGGATTCTTTGCTGTAAAACCCTTTGTTGGCCCCGGCTGCCGCAAGCTTCCCCAGCATGATATTGCTGGGCGCTTCGTTGTCGCCTATGTCTGCCACCACGTTGAATGTATGCTTGTGCGGTGGCATATTTGCGTTTGTTATCATGGATGTTTCGGCACCGAAATGCTGCCCCAGCGTAATCGTGGGCATCCCGTTTGTCGAGCACGTGCCTACCGGAATACGACCGCGAAAATCGGGCAGGTTAAAGATTCTGATCCCATCGCCGCCATACGTAGTGCTGATCAGCGAAAACAATGCGGGATAGTCATTGACGGACAGGGAGGCGCCATTGCAAATGGCCCAGCCTTCTGGCGCATAATTACCGGCGAACATGCGGATTTCGCCAACGAAACAGTCTGCCATGCTTGTTGCCTCACGAAAAATAAACGATGGCCCGGCGCAATGCTAATCCTGTGGCGGGTAGTTGCCAGTAGTGGCAATGAAAAAGGCCGATCCGATAGAAGGCTGGGTATTGTCCATGGGCTGGCCAGAACCGGCGAAGCCAACCGTATCCGATCGCAGTGCGACAGGTTTGGCCGGTGCAACGGGGGCAGCGTGATAAACCTTCTTGGGGCTGATGGCGGGGATGCCGCCGGCCGGGGCTGTAGCTGTCGCTGCCTCGGTGGAGGCTCTTGCCTGGTGGCTGTGGGCCGGAATAACGGCAACGGGAAGCGTTTTGGTCGCACTGCCGTCTTGTCGCTTGCTGGTCGGGACAGGAGGATGGGTGGGATCAAAACCTATCGGTGTCCGGACACGCAGGTCCGGCAGACAGAACGTGGTCGTGCCGTTGCCGCCATAGGTTGTCGACAGCAAGGAGTACAGCGCGACGTTTTGCTGGATATTCAGCTCCCTGCCATCACATGGCAGCCAGCCCCTTGGCGCCCAGTTCCAGGAGAACAGGCGGATTTCGCCTACAAACGGATCCATGAAGCACCTCACTCTTGTCATTGTTGAAAAACGGACCGGTGTTCACTGCGGCAAGCCGTCATGCCGTTTGGGTGTCGGCATGACGCGAAATCACGTTAGCATTTCCGTTTTTTCATGACAAGACGAATGCGTGAAAATTTGTTCCAGAGCATGCAAACGTCAATTCTGGCTACTGAAACGAAAACAGGCTGTCAGCGTGAGCTGACAGCCTGAATCGATACTGGTTGCGGGGGCAGGATTCGAACCTACGACCTTCGGGTTATGAGCCCGACGAGCTACCGGACTGCTCCACCCCGCGTCAGGGTGTTGATGTCGATGGAGCGATCGACATCGGTAAACTGGTTGCGGGGGCAGGATTTGAACCTACGACCTTCGGGTTATGAGCCCGACGAGCTACCGGACTGCTCCACCCCGCGACAGAGGAAGCAGATAATATCCCGCGTCAGCCACCGCGTCAAGCAAATGCTCAACTATTCCACGATACCCAGCCGAAATACCACGTGGCGATGATGATCAGCCCGAACACGATGCGATACCAGGCGAACACGGTGAACGTGTGGTGGGCGACAAAGCGGATCAGGCCGCGCACGGCGACGAAGGCGGACAGGAAAGCGAACACGAAACCGACGCCGAACACCGGAATGTCGCCGCTGGTGAACAGTTCGCGGTGTTTCCACACATCGTAGAAGGTCGCGGCGAACATGACCGGGATGGCGAGGAAGAACGAGAACTCGGTCGCCACCTTGCGGTCCAGGCCGAACAGCATGCCGCCGATAATGGTCGAACCGGAGCGGCTGGTGCCGGGAATCAGCGAGGCGACCTGGGCGACGCCGACCTTGAACGCATCCAGTGGCGTCATGTCGTCGATGCTGTGAATGCGGACCGGACGCTGGCGACGTTCGGCCCACAGGATGATCAGGCCGCCGACCACCAGCGCGCAGGCGACTGCGACCGGATTGAACAGGTGCGCCTTGATCGCCTTGATGAAGGTGATGCCGACCAGGGCGGCGGGCAGGAAGGCGATGAACAGGTTCAGCACGAAACGCTGTGCGGTCCGGCTGCCCGGCAGATCGCGAACCACACCGAGCAGGCGTTCGCGGTATTCCCAGCACACGGCAAGGATGGCACCGAGCTGAATGACGATCTCGAACACGTCGCCGATGCGTGGATTGAAATTGATCAGGTCGCCGGCGACGATCAGGTGGCCGGTGGACGACACCGGCAGAAATTCGGTCAAACCTTCGACAATGCCCATCAGGACTGCCTTGGCGAGCAGGAGCCAATCCACTTTAAGTGCTTCCTTTTTGATGAATAAACAGGAACGGGGTGATTGCTCACCCCGTGGTTTCTGCCGCTGATGCCAGCCTTACTTCTTTTGTTCTGCGCGGACCCTGGCGATCAGCGCATTGATGATTTCGATGCGGCGCTCCGGCGTGGCGGCCAGGGTCGCGTACTTGCCGCCGACCACCAGCGTCGGCGTGCCTTCGATCTGGTAGGTGCGGGTCAGCTGGGCGGCGCGGGCCGGCGCGCTGGAAATGCCGAACGATCCGTAGGTCTGCATGAACGAGGCGGCATTCACGCCCGGTTGCCTGGCGATCCAGCCCTTCAGCACGTCAGGCTGACCGAGATTGATCTTGTCGCGCATCACGGCATCGAACACCGGCATCTGCAGGCGTTCCAGGTTGGTGGCCTTCAGCGTGGCGGCCAGCTTGACGAAGCCGTCCGTGCTCTTGTCCCAGCTGATGTGCTCGCGGCGGAAGTCGACATCGGCCGGCCTGGTTTTGGCCCAGGTCTCGATCAGCGGTTCAAGGTGGTAGCAGTGAATGCAGGTGTAGGAATAGAACTCCAGCACCTCGATCTTGCCTTTGCTGGCGACCGGCTGGGCCGGGGACATGACCGTATAGTCGACGCCTTCCTTGATCGGAGCAGCGGCATTGGCGGTGGCGGCGACAAGCCAGACCAGACTGGCGAACAGCCATTTTTTCATTTTTGAAATCCCTGATAGAAATTAGCCGTCGGCCTTGACGACCGAAGGATTGAAGCCCTCGTTCTTTAGCAAGGCCTTAACCCGGTTGATATCTTCCGGTCTGGAATACGGACCGACGCGGACGCGATGCAGCAGTCCCTTGTCCGGAATGGTGGTCGACGAGATGCTGGCCTCGATGCCGGACAGCGCGAGCCGCGCTTTCAGGTTGTCGGCCTCGTTCTCGCTGGAAAAGGCGCCAAGCTGGAAAAACACCGGTTTGCCGGCCTTGTCGCTCTTTTCCGCCGGTTTCCTGGCTGCAGGTTTTTCGGCCGGCAGCTTGCCGTCCTTGTCCGCCAGCAACTGGTAGAAATCGTAGTCCGGCGTGGCCGGTGCCGCCGGTTTGGCGGCCGGGGCGGGGGCGCCCGGTGCCTTGTCCGGTGGCGGCAGCACCACGACATTGCCCTGGGTCGGTCCTTCGGTCTTGACCTCGGGAGCGCGGGTATTCAGGGTGCCGGGCTCCAGCAGGGACGGTTGTGGCGGGGCGACCTCGGCCGCCGTGGTCGGCGTGCGCGGTTTTTCCCGGTCGGCGAACGGGCTGGCGGCACGATTCAGCCAGAAGGCGACGCCCACGGCGATGCCGACGCCGGCGATGACGCCGATCAGGATGCCGGCGCCCATGCCGCCGCCGCTGCGGTCGCGCTGGGGTTTGCTGCTGCGTCCGCTCGGGCGGCTCTGGCTCCGTCCGGCGTTCTTGTAATCGCGTGATGCCATGTCTGTGTCGATCGATCTGTTCGTCTGCGCCCCGTGCCTGCCGGGGCATTGTGTCCGGCTAGCGGTGGCGGGGGTAGGGCGCGTGGCACCGGGCTGGCGCTTGTGCGCTGCGGGAGTCGGCGATTATACCGGCTCACCGTCCGGCTGCACCTGCCCGGACACGGTCTGGCGGCAATATTGTCATGTTCAAATGTTACCGGATATCAGGGCCGCGAATGGCGGCGGTACTGGATCGCTTCGGCGACATGGTGACAGGCCACGGCCTCGCTGCCGTCCAGATCGGCCACCGTACGGGCGACGCGCAGAATGCGGTGGCAGGCGCGCGCCAACAACTGCAGCCGTTCGATGGCCTCGCGCAGCAGCGCCAGCCCGGCCGGGTCCGGCGTCGCGAACCGGGCCAGTGTCTCGCCCTCCAGCTGACCGTTTGGTGTGCCCTGTCGTGCTGTCTGCCGCCGGTGGGCTGCCACGACCCGCTGCCGGACCCGATCCGACGGCTCGCCTGGCGGGGTGTCCAGCAATTCGCCGGCCGGCACGCTGGCCATGTCCAGCCACAGGTCAATCCGGTCCAGCAACGGGCCGGACAGGCGGGCGCGATAGCGGCCGACCTGCTCGGGCGAGCAGCGGCAGCGACCGGCCGGATGGCCGTGATAGCCGCACGGGCACGGATTCATTGCCGCAATGAACTGGAAACGGGCCGGAAAGCGCACCTGCGCCGCGGCGCGGGCGATATCGACATGGCCGCGTTCCATCGGTTCGCGCAGGTTTTCCAGCACCCGGCGTTCGAACTCGGGCAGTTCGTCGAGGAACAGAACACCATTGTGCGCCAGGCTGATTTCGCCCGGCCGGGGCGGCGAACCGCTGTAATTTCCATCGATAAATGCAAGAATTGATATAACTTCCAGCGGAGTATGCAAATGAACCATCCTCTGCAGCACACACCGGTCCGCGACATTGGTATCAGCACACGCGGCGTCACCGGAATCGTCCCTTCCTTTGGGAAGTACGAATCCTCCCTTGAGCGGGATCTCATGGAGATCCTACGCTTTGACCCTAGCATCGAGCATTTCGCTCCGCAGCCACTCACCATCGAGTACTTGGACCGCGATGGCAAACCCCGGAGTTACACGCCCGACGGCCTGATTCGCTTCAAATCCACTCCATCATCATATTCGAGCCCGGTGTTATTTGAGGTGAAGTATCGCGCGGACTTTCGCAAGGATTGGAGGATCCTGATGCCGAAGTTTCGGGCCGCGAAAGCATATAGCTCCGAGCAGACCTGGCGCTTCGAAGTATTCACCGAGCGCGAAATCCGCACCCCCTACCTCGATAATGTGAAATTCCTCTGGCCCTACCGCGAGCGAGCCCCTTCCTCCGAGGTACGTATCCTGATCTTGCAAACCCTGTGGGATCTGGATGAAGCCGACCCTGACTTGCTGCTGTGCGCACTCTGCCATGACGCGGCAAATCGTGCCCGCATGATCCCTGCCCTGTGGCATCTGGTTGGCACCGGCGCCATCGGCTGCGATTTGAATACTCCCCTAACTATGCGTTCCCGTATTTGGGCAGAACAGGACTGCTGACATGAAAACCATCCGCCCCGGCCTGCTCGTCTATTGGCGTAACCAGCCCACCGTCGTCCTCGAACTTAAAGGTTTATCCGATGCCATCCTTCGCACCGTTGACGGGGTGAGAACCGAGATAGCCCACGTCACCGACCTGACACTTAGCCCAACCTCCGGCGATGCACCGTCGGCACCTCATCTCATGGCCAAGGACAAGGAGTGGGACAAAGCCGTCGAGCGTTACGAGCTGATTCGGCCCTTGCTAGATCTACCCGGGCGTTCTGCTGAGGATGTACAGCAGATCGCCGATGCGGCCAGCAAAAGCCTGACCACCATCTATCGCTGGTTGAACCGCTTCGAAGAAACCGGCTTGGTGTCATCCCTGCTGCGTACACCCCGCTCCGACAAAGGCGGCCAGCGGCTCTGCGATGAGGTCGAGCAGATCATCACGCTGCAGATCCAAAACTACTACTTGAAGCAGGAACGACCATCGGTCTTGAAGCTCTACAAGCGCATCAAGCAGGAATGCCAGGATGCCGACTTGGAGCCGCCGCACAAAAATACGGTTTATGCCCGGGCCAGGGAGCTCGAGCAGCGCGAGGTGCTGCGCAAGCGCTATAGCCCCAAGCTCGCCCGGGAAAAGCTTGAACCGCTGCGCGGCCACTTTCCTGGTGCCGACTACCCCAATGCCGTGGTGCAAATCGACCATACCAAGGTCGATGTGATTGTGGTGGATGAAGAACACCGGCTGCCAATCGGGCGACCTTACCTGACGCTCGCCATCGATGTGGCCACCAAGTTGGTAACGGGCTTCCGCATGACGCTGGATCCGCCTGGTGCCTCGTCCGCTGGCCTTTGCATCGCACACGCAGTGATACGTAAAGAGCATTGGTTGGCCAAACGGGACATCTCGGCAGAGTGGCCAATCTACGGGAAGATGAACAAAATCCACGTCGACAACGCCAAGGAGTTCCGCGGCAACATGCTGTCACGGGCCTGCCAACAACACGGCATCATCCTCGAGCACCGTCCTAAGGGACAGCCCAACTATGGGCCTCACATCGAGCGGGCGTTTCGCACCTTCATGGGAGAGTGTCAAAGCCTGCCAGGCACAACCTTTTCCAACGTCCAAGCCAAGATGGACTACGACTCGGAAGGCCGTGCGTGCCTGACATTAGCCGAGCTCGAACTGTGGTTCACGGTGTTTGTGGTGTATTGCTACCACCACCGGGCCCACAAAGGGATCAATGAGGTTCCGCCAATCAAGTTGTATCACCAGTTCGTGCACGGTTCAGCGACTCAGCCTGGGATCGGCCTGCCAGCCCCCATCGACGATGAAGAGAACTTCCGACTGGACTTCACCCCCTACGTCGAACGCACCGTGCAGCGGCACGGCGCGGTCATCGACAACGTCCACTACTACGCGCCGATCCTTCGCCGCTGGGTGGAGGCAGAAGAGCCGGGTAGTGGCAAGGCGCGTAAGTTCATCTTCGCCCGCGATCCACGCGACATCAGTATGGTGTACTTCCTGGACCCAGATACCCAGACCTACAGCCCGATCCCCTACCTCAACAGCACCCGGCCGGCCATCAGCCTGTGGGAGCTGCGTGCGGTCTTGAAGCAATTGAAGGAGGACCCCACCAACCACGTTGACGAGGAAATGATTTTCCAGGGTATCCGCCGAATGCGTGAGATCGAGGAGGCGGCGATCGAAAAGACGCGCCTCGCCAAGCAACAGCGTGCGACGGAAAAGCGCAAACGGCGCATGGCGGAACGGCGCAATGGCTGGGGCGGCGTACACCCACCAACCGCGGTCGCACCAATCGTCACACCGCCGCCCATACCGTCGGACGACGACGATATACAACCGTTCAACGATATCCAACTGTGCTAGGAGCACAGCCATGACCAGTTACAATCATCTGCACCCTGGCACCGTCGAACACATCGAGTTGGATGCCGAATCACGCATCCAATGGCTGAAGCAACCACGATGGATCGGCTACCCCCGCGCCCAGGAGGTCATGGGTAAACTGGAGGACCTAGTGCACCACCCGCGCGAGACCCGGATGCCCAATATGCTGCTGATCGGCGGCACCAACAACGGCAAGACACGTCTGATCCGGAACTTTGCCCAACGTCACCCGGCAGAGGAAAACCCGAGGGGCGAACATATCATCGCTCCAGTGCTATACACCCAAGCCCCGCCAGCCCCCAGCGAAGCCGGCTTCTATTCAGAGATCCTCAATACCTTGTTCGAGAAAGTGCCGACATCGTCGACGGACGCCAAGCGGGCCCGGGTCATCCAGGTGCTGCGTGGCATTCAGCTAAAGGTTCTGATCATCGACGAATTGCACAACATCCTGGCTGGCGCATCGGTCAAGCAGCAGCAGTTTCTGAACATGATCAAATATCTCGGCAACGAGTTACAGATCTCAATCGTCGGTTGCGGCACGGGCGATCTGTTGCGTGCAGTCAGCATCGACCCGCAGATCCAGAACCGCTTCACTCCCGAATTGCTACCGAAATGGCAGATGAACAAGGAGTTCCGCCAATTGCTGATGTCGTTCGAACGCATTTTGCCGTTGCGTAACCCGTCCACCCTGCATGAGCCGATGCTGGCCGGCAAGATTCTGGCCATGAGTGAAGGAACGATCGGCGAGTTGTCGATGCTGCTGAATCAGGCTGCCACGTATGCAATTCGGCAGGGTGACGAGCAGATCACTCCCGACGTGTTGAACGCATGTGGCTATGTTTCGCCGAGCGATCGAACTCGTCAGGCCGCGCGCGTGTGAGGATATTACCGCTGCATCCACAACCCCAACCGGACGAAATCCTGTCCTCGTGGATGGTCCGGTTGGCGTTTGCGAATGGTTTCCCGCTGCATACCTTCTACGCCAACCTGCTTGGTTACAAGGCGCCGATCTGGAACCGAGATACCGATCGCCATCCGGCCACAGCCCTTCTTGATGTACTTAGCAGGTGCACTGGCCAAATACCGGCCACCCTACAGACGCTGACTCTCGGCGCCTACGATGGCATCCTGTTCGAACAACTACCGCTAATCGGCAACGCATCGTGGGTTCTCCCCGTCGGTGTATTTCATCGCACCCGTCGACGCGCCGGCATGCAGTTCTGTCCGATCTGCCTGCAACTCGATATCACTCCGTACTACCGCCGCCATTGGCGACTGGCACTCTATGCCATGTGTGAGCACCACCAGTGCGTGATGCAGGAGTACTGCCCATCCTGCAATACTCCGGTGGCGTACCATCGCCACGGCATCGGTCGAAGAAAAGCCATACCGGAGCAGGCGCTACGACTTTGTCACCTGTGCGGATTCGACCTGCGCCGAACTCGCCCGGTATATCTCGATTGGCCGGATGGGTACTCTTGGCTGCTGTTTGGCGCAACGATCAGTTTCTTCGAACAAGGGGCTTGGGACTGCGGCCGGCTCACGCCGGCGTGTGGAGTGCCATTCTTTCAGGGATTTCACACGCTGGTCACCGTGATAAACGGCCGGCATGGCCACCAGTTGCGTCAGCTGCTCGGCAAAACCTTCGGTATGACCATCGGCACCGACCACCCAGCATCCCGTCACATCGAGTTCGAAAATCTGAACGCGTTCGAACGACTGAAATTGCTACTGGCGGCCACCTGGCTGCTGGATGACTGGCCAAATCGATTTATCGCTCTGTGCAGTGAGGCGAAATTCACCCGCTCTCGAATGGCTGAGAATGTCCATAACCTTCCATTCTGGCTAGCCAATGTGGTGGATGAATATCTGGACTGCCGCCCCTACATCCCCAATGAACACGAGATCATTGCAGCAGGCCATTATCTAGATACTCATGAGCAGCCGGTGTCCCCCTCCGCTCTGAGCCAATTACTTGGCCTATCCAGAGACATAGCGGATGCGGCTTGGCGCCTCTGGCAACGGCATTCCTGTTCAGTTCCCAAGAAACCACACGGTAGCATCTAGCCCACCTGCTGAACTGACTGCCCCTGTCCAGGTCAATTATTACATCATGCTCTTGCCATTAACCAACACGGACGACATACAGCGTCGCAATATATGGGCGGGCGAGATCGGTGAAGCATCAAGTGTTTCGCGGTGCGGTTAGTTCATTCAGCAAATCGAACAGAAGCGCACGTGCTTTGGCCTGTGCGGGGGTAGCCAAACGTTGATTGATCACCTGAACCAGCTCATCCAGAGACACCTCAGCCTTCTTCGGAGTCTCTGCATTAAGAATATGCATACAGTGCATAACAATTTAGGACGGAGGAGATGCTAGGCCTCTTTCGTAACGAGAAACCAAACTCTGATCCTTGCCGAGCATACTTCCAAAATCTTGTTGATTTTTAGCAACTTTTTTTCGTGCCCGGCGAATCAACTCAGCCGTAGAAGCGAGGCTCATGCGTATTGAATTCGATTTAAATAATGCATATTGTGCATTTATGATATACTAGATCGCATCCCGCTACTACGTCGGCTGAGCCATCATGGATTTGCGTGCTGTTGCCAAACTATTTTCCCGAGGTGTGCTCAGGAGCCTGACTGAAGAAGGTGGGCTTGCCTCTTTCCGTGCGCTCGCACAAGGCAGTGGGCTGGTAGACGGTAAAAAAGCGGATAGCGTCACCGTCGGTGAACTTCTCGATGAAGGGTTCGAGATGCTAGTTCGGGATTACCGCAACGAGTACGTCTACAAAAATCTGATCGCACGTCAGCTGATGCTCGAGCGACATGCCCCAGGCGAAGCAGTCCTGCTGTCCGAATTCCGTGCCTATGAGTCACTGGCAGACCTAGTGATTCTGAACGGAACCTCCTCCGTGTATGAGATCAAGTCTGAGCTGGACAACCTCACCCGTTTGGACAAGCAGTTGGGTGACTACCTAAGAATTTTCGACCGCGTGAATGTGGTGACGCATCACAGCTGTAGCACTACGCTCCTGAAACGGTTACCGGCAAGGGTGGGCTTGCTGGAGCTGGATGCGGATGGATGCCTTGGAGTGCTGCGGGAATCCAGCAGCAACCTAGATGCGGTATCGTCGCAAGCAATTTTCTACTCACTGCGACAAGCAGAATACGAGTCGATTTTGATGGCGATCGACGGCGAGCTACCTGTCGCTGCACCGGCGCTGATGATGCGTGCGTGTGCCCACCGCTTTGCCCAACTGCCTGCCGCCCAAGTTCACGAGATGATGGTGAATCGGCTCAAAGTACGCGACCGCCTACACAGCCGTGACCTCTACACCCGATCGCTACCCAAATCGATGGTGCATTTTGGCCTGAGCACCAAACTCACCCGCCAGGCTTCGCTACAGTTCAGCAGAACTATGAATTTTTTCGCCATATAACAATGGCGCAAGCATAAGCTATCGGAATATCATTACTTGGCCACCTGCCGGAATCTAACTAAGGATGCCAAGTGATCTACATGCCTTACTTGCTTTCGCGCGAGCGCGAAGGCACCTGCCTAGCCCGGGCAAACGATATTCTGCCTCCCACTGCCCCAGTCGTTCCGATCATCGAGCCCGTCAGCCGAGCCTGGCACACACAGTGGTTTGGCTTAGCCCAATGGCTAAGCGGAGGCCGCAGGGCACTCCTGATCATTAATCCGTATCAGAACGATTTCGAAGGCGGAGGACAGGTCATTCGCTATGCAGAGATCAACCAGTCTGGTTTGCTGGATGAGAACCATATCGATGAAAATGCGTTATTACCGACACTGTTGATCCATGAACAGCTTGATCTTGAAACGGTGCGTAGCATCCTCAGCACCCAGCCCATCAGGGCAGTCATTCACGGTTGTATGCTGGATCCCGTGCCTCTGAATTCCTTGTTTGAGCACAGTCAGATCGAATTTCACATCTTCGATACCCAAACAACCAACCGCACCCGACGTCCCCCCGGATTTGAGTAGCACGCTGGTCTAGAGTCCAATCCTAGTGGTGAGGGAGATTGGGCATGAAAAAACGGTATACAGAAGAGCAGATCATTGGGTTCCTGCGTGAAGCGGAGGCAGGTCTGCCGGTGAAGGAG
>NZ_JHVK01000043.1 GCF_000620105.1 Microvirgula aerodenitrificans DSM 15089
ACGTCAGCGTGTCGTGGATGCCCTGATAGATGAACATGCCGGTCGACGAGGCGCTGGCGATGTTCGCCCACAGTTTGGTGTGGCTCAGGCGGCCGCTGTCGGCGTGGGTGAGCAGCTCGGACCAGCGCATCACGCCCCGCCCTTCGCCAGTTCAAAGTGCGGGAACTCGCGGAAGCGGGCGGTCGGCCTGCCATACCAGTTCAGGCCCAGTTGCTCGCCGATGCGGCCCATCTGCTGCCAGTGCGGATGCGCGGCATCCCACATCGCCTTGCCGTTGATCAGCGGCACCACGTCGAAGGCACGGGCGGCCGGCTTGCCACCCAGGGTGAAGTTGTGTGCGGACTGGCCGGCACGGGCGTTGGTCACGCGCGGACCGGGCCGGGTGCGGCCCTGCGCGTACAGCGCGTCCTGCTCGGCGCCATCTCGGTACGTGCAGGTAATCAGCGGGTCCATGCCGGCCGCATGGCACTGGCGCAGAAAGGCGGTGCACAACGGCTGCAGGTCGGGATGAAGGTCTTCGATTCGGCGGCTGGCCATAGTGGTGGTATCCACTGAAATGATGTGCCGCCAGAATAAGAAAGCGCCCCGTGTGGGGCGCTGTGAAGGGGTTCAGTGGGGTTTAACCTGGCAGTTTACGTGAGCCTAGATTGATAGCAGCAGACTGTAAGGCAATTAGGCTCCGTGTTGCCACTTCATGGGATGACCCGACATTGGTTCGTTGCATCACATAGTTTGCACAAAATGCAGCAAATGCATTTGCTGATTTATCCCACTGTCGTTCATCTACCGCACCAAAAATTGACGCCCCCTCCAGTACATCTAGAGCTGGCGTATGACCGCCGGCTTTTTTTACTTCATTGACAGCGTAGACAAGCATTCCGGCGATTTTTGCCTCAGGAGTCCGATATTGCTCGGAGACTATTTTCAAAAGCCGGCGAGCGTGTTCGACAGAGCGGTCATTGGGAGAAATTGGAGCATCAGCTGAAATAGCCGCAACTTTATAAGCAAGTTCCTGTTTGTCTGGAGCTGGCGGTTCAAATTCTGCTAGCTTTGTTGCTAATTGTTGATTCTCGGCCTCTAGGCTTGCGACCTTCTCCGCTCCACCGCAACCCGCCAAAAGAAACGCCGACACCGCTACAGATAGAAAAATCGTTCTCATGATCCATCCCTCTCGTTTAATGTCGACATCCTAGAACAACGACGACTGCCGTGTCTCGTTCACCTGGTCGGGCTGTTTCAGCACCACCCATACCCAGCGCTCTGTCATCTGATAGCGCCGCGCCAACTGGCTGACCGCGTGAATGGCCGGCAGGTCGCGGGTCAGAGCATCAAACTCGGCGCGTAGCGTGCGGTCACGCACCTCGCGCAATGCTGTCGCACAGCGCGGGATTGCCAGCACCTCGCCGCCGAAGTGACGGGTCAGGATGCCGGCAGCATCGACGCCGACCACCTCGGCCAGCGCGTCAAAGCGGATCTGGCCGCCCCGGCGTTTGTTCTTGCTGACCGGGAAGGTGGTCCCTCCCCAGGCTTCGATCAGACGCAGTGCGGCAGGGAGCCCGATCAACTCCGCAATCAACTGCGCCATCTCCGGCAGTAGGTGCCGGACACCGTCATTCAGTTTCATGAGGTCGGCCTCCCGTGCCGTTTTGCATCGTAGGTCAACGCGGCAATGAGCCGGACCAGTTGATTCGGCTGCAGCCAGCCAGTTTTATCGACACTGAACATGCGTTGCGCCATGGCGTCGGCGTAGCCCCATGGCCTACCTGCCTCGGCCAGCAGCGCCTCGATTTTTCCGATAAGTGCAGCGCGCTCAGCTGCAACCTGCGGCCGCTTTTCCGCATTTTTTGAGGCTTTCGGCTTCCAGCCGCAGCGCTTCAGATGCGCCAGCACCGCATTGACACCAGCCGGCGTCAGCGCACTGGCCGACGACACGCCAGCGACGGCCTGCAGCACGGCACGGTAGGTGTCGTCGTCCATTGCCAGCTCTTTTTTTGCGATATGGATTTTTGCCAGGGCAGGATTGCGGGTCATTTGTCACTCCGTTAAAACACGTTGCGGAGCCGGCCAGTGGTCGGCTCGACACCGTGTTCTGGTTAGCGCAGCGCAAGCGGCTGAGTGCTCACGCCATGATTCAGCTGAGCGTTACGCCCGGAGCGTGAGCCAGCATCAAGGGCATCAAAATCCTTGTCACGAAGATTACGGCCGTTGTTACGGTCTCGCGCTTCCAGGTCTTTGCAGTTGCTGTAACGCTGCCCCATGTATGCATCAATGGCCGCGCGCAGGGCCGGCATTCCGGCAAACTCCCTGACTTGGCGGGCGACGGCACTTACCCAGGCATCGCAAAACAGATCGGCACGACGGGTTTTGTTCGCAGGTTTTAAGCGCTTGCATTCCAATTTAGTAAAAGCGGCACGCTCTTTTTTTACTTGGCGCAACAGTACGGTAAATGCGTATTGGGCAATGTCCGGCGCCGCGCCACAGCCGATAAAACGCCAGCAGCCCGAAGCCCAGCCAGTAGCAAAAATCAGTTCGCAGCCGAAGGCATCACCGACGACGCACGCCAACGTGTTCTCCCATGTGGCCGGCGTACGCTTTGCACCGGATTTGGCACTGGATTCCGATACATCAGATGCCAGCATTTCCAGATCGCTGACATTGAATTTCTCCATCAATGCCCGCGCCTGGCGCAATGCGGCAGCGGCCTCGTTCTCGTTGGCGCTCTTGGATAGTGCCAGGCATTTCTTTATCTTCTCGATTGCGGATTTCTTGTCCATATTGTCCTCGGCTGCTCATCAGTACCGGACCACCACGTCCGGCAGACCGCCGCATACGCGGCGGTTTCGCTTACAGGGCGCCTTTCAGCATTTTCGATGGCGAGAAATGCGGGACGCGGCGGGCCGGGATCTTGATGCTCTCGCCAGTGGCCGGATTGCGACCGCTACGGGCTGCGCGCTGGCTCGCCGACAATTTGCCGATGCCCGGCAGCGGCACCGAGTCATTTGCCAGCAGCGCGCGAGTGGTAACAGCCGCCAGCGAGTCGAGAAATGCGAGCAGCTCACCTTTGCTGGTGGTGCGCATATGCTGGATGCGCAGGTCTTCAGTGATGCGTTCAATCAGTTCGGTCTTGGTCATGGTTTTTCCTTGGTGCTACGTTGAAAAATTCGATCAATCTGGGTCATTGCCAATGGCCAACTGCTTGTCGACGGGATCACGTCTTCTCACGCTATTGGCGTTGACCATTTCCATGCTCAATTTCGGGGGTTCGGTGATCACGTAGCTGTATCCATGGCCGTAGGACACATCGCACCCCGTGGACTCGCTCAAAAGCTTGATCACCTGCAATCCCTTATCTGCATCAATCAACAGATCGGTAAAACCAATGCTCAGGTGGCAAACGGGTTTCTGGCTTCTGCTTGTGCGGGGCTTTGGTGTAGCCATCTCACACCCCCGCAATATCGAGAGGGATGGCGCGGTACTGGTCACTGTCACCGACACGCTCGTACACGCGGACGTACGATTTCGAGCACTGCACCCGAATCGAATCGCCCAGGGCCTGCATTGCGCGCGCCCATTTTTCGTCCTGAATATCCAGCCGGCGCAGGCTGAGAATGCGCCCGGTGCTGATGTTGCCGGCGCGGTCGACCTGAAATGCATCGTTGATGAGTGCCTGAATTTCCGGGCGTGCACCCTCGCTCCATTCATGGACGCACTCGTCGATCAGCACCTTGGCTGCCTGCAGTCCCTCGTCGAAGGTCAGCGTGTCCTGCATGGCACGCTGAACTTTGTAGCGGCCGTCGAAGCCGACCAGCGACACATTGCCCTTGGCCCCGCCGACGCGGGCGTCGTAGCGCTCGGCCGACAGCTCGATAAAGGCACCGATGTCGGCGAACACGCCAGCCTTGAATGCGGCCAGTGTCTGGCTGACAGCGCGAGCCCGCTCGACAATGTCGTCGACCAGTTCATCGCGGGCCAAGTCGATCGGCTTGATCGCTTCCAGTGGAATCAGGCGGCCCTTGGCGTCCTGCTTGTATCCGGTAGGGATGGTGGTTTCGGTGTTCATGCTCGGTTCCGTTTCAGTTCTAAAAGCTGTTGTCTGATGCGTTTGATGTGCTGTCGGCTCGACTCCAGCCGCTCGGGGGTGAAATGCGGTTTTGGTGCCGGTGCCTGCGGCGTGTACCACTGGCGCCGCACGGGGCTGGCCGGCGGTGGCGCTGGCACCAGTACAGGCGGCGGATCGGGGGCAGTCGGTGCCGGCTCGGCGGCGCGCAGCTCATCCAGGTAGTCATGCCAGACGATCTGCCGGGCCTGCCGCAGATCCATCCCATGCTCCGCAACGAGTGCCTCTGCCTCACGCCGCAGCTGGACTTTGGTGACCTCATCCAGCTCGGGCATGTGCCACCTCCAGCCACGCAACCTGGACGCCGTCGATCCAGATGCTGATCAGCTCGCCGACAGCGCTGCGGCGGGCGGTGATGCAGCTGGCCGACCGTCGCAGCGCCGGCCCTGCCGCCGAATCAACAACAATGGTCAGATCCGGCCGCAGCTCGGTCGCGAGGATCTGCACACCCTGCGAGCGCAACTGGCGCAGCACCCGGTTTTGCAGACCGAGCTGGGATGTGACGGTGGGGCTCAAAACGCGGTTCGGGCGACTCGGGATCATTTCATTTCTCCGTTTTGCAGCAGTTTTGGCACTGCTGGCAGGCGCGCCAGTGGGCCATTTTTAGCGGGTTGTGAGACGGGGCCGGGCCGGTGCAATAGCTGCGGCAGACATCGGATTCCAGCGTTTCGCCGAGGTACGGGCAGTCCACCGGTGTATCCAGGTGCTCGACAACAACACGCGCCAGGGTGTCGGTCCGGGCCGTATAGCGACCGGCCAGCGCCAGGCTGATGCTGGTGCGGCTGTAGCCGAGCAGCGCCGCAGTGGCTGCGATGCTGGTTCGGTCTGCCTCAGCACGCAGCAGGTCGAGCCAGTGCTCAGAGGACGTCATCGGGGATGCCCTCCTGCCAGACGACCTGGTTCAGGTTCGGGTCGTATATAGATTTGGTGCGCTGGACCATCGGCGGGCGAGGGCCGGTATAGCGGCCGGGGAGGAATTGATAGCGCGTCTGCACGCCGCCCGTACCGCGCCCATGCCCTTTACTGACGATGGCCACATAACCGGCTCGTTCCAGGTGGTTCAGGTAGTCGCGGGCAGCAACAGGTGAGACGGTGACGCTGGCCGTTGAAGCGAAGCCGGCCAGTTCGGTTCCATTGAAATCGCCGCCCATCATTCGCAGCGTCCGCCACATCTGCTCTGTCGCCAGCCCCTGAATGACAGGTTTGCCAGATTTGGTCAGACGAGGTGCCTCGACGCCGTTGTCGCGGGTCAGGCGGTAGCGTTTAGGCTCCCGGGGGTGGCATGGCACCGTTGTCTGGACGACAACGCCGCCGTTGATCAGGCACGTCAGATAAGTACGGACGGTCTCGGTCTCGACATGTGCTGCACAAACGATGTCGAGCAGGGTGAAGTCGGTGCGCCGCTGGCGGATCGCCTCCCAGATCCGCTGACGGCGGCTTTTACCGCCGATCATTTCCAGATCCGCTGGCCGACGAGTACGATTGGTGGCAGCCATCAAATCGCCCCCCGACGGCGAGGTGCATCGCCGGTGTACAGATCCCGCTCGCCCCACGTCGCCAGCGTCATTTTCGATTCAGCAAGTAGCATGGCTTCTTCGTGAATCAGAGTCAGATTCACCGCAACACGTCGGACGGAACCGGCTGCCAGCTCAACAACATGGGCCATCAGGTCGTCGGCAATCTCGGCATTCGGGCAGTAAATCGGTGCCAGCTTTCGCGCATCCTCTAGACTGACCGGCAGTGCAGGAATCCAGGCCATGACCCGACTGTGAAAACGTTCCCAGCGGCGCAGCTTCTGCGGGATGCTTTCCTCTCCGACCAGCAGCAGCGTCCCCTGACTACCCTCATAAATGTCACGGACCAATTCGATCAGCCCATCCGAACGCAGGCAGAAATCGAATTCGTCGATAATCAGTGCCCGGCGACTGGCTCCGATCTGTTCGCACACCTGGTCCAGCAGCTGCGGGATGGTGCCGATGGGTTTGATGCCCATCTCGAACAGGATTTTCTCCAACAAGGTTTTACGACTCCAGGCGCTGCGCATCTGCACGTAGTAACCGCGCGTTTGATTGGCAAGTGCGCTGCAGGCGACCGTTTTTCCCCTGCCTGCCTCGCCATACATCACGCCGATGCCAGGCAGCCCATCGACTCTCGATAGCAATTTTTCAGCCGCGACTGCGACCAGATCGAGGTTCGAGATATTGGCTACACGATTGACCGGAGATTGGTGCTGCGTCATGATTACTCCCATAGGTTTTGATGCATTGCCGCTGCAACGGCGATGTCGTTAAGCGCTTTGGCGCTGGTAGGTCCGAAACTCAGCGGTCGCCTGATAGGTGTGCCGCCATTTTTTTGCCCGTTCACTGCTGATTTGCTCGATAGACATCCCCTCCAGCCGTTGCCATTCGGCCCAGCGCGCAGCAGGAGTTTCAGGAACTGACCAGTCGGGAATGTCAGAGGGGGGTATTTCATGAGCGACGGTGTCGTTCACTGGAACCACCTCGGTGGCATCCAGGCGCCGTGCCCGCTGTGCGAGTTGCTCCCGGTTCAGATTCATGAATCCGGGAATGCTGATGGTGTTGACGTGTTCCAGTGCTGGCGTGCCATTCAGCTCGGCACGGACCTCATCCAGCCGGGCTTCCAGCCGACGTTCCCGACCGGCTGCCCGTTTCTCACGGGCGCGCTGCAGCAGCGATTTCGGCATGTAGTCGCGTTTGTTCGCGTCCAGCTCAGCCGTACACAGGAACCGGCCATCAGCGTCATAGACCCACACCGTTTGCGGGTCGTGGATGTCGTAGCCGATACGTAACTGCTCGCCGTGAAACTCCTCCAGAGACCGCGAAAAGTAGCGATTGCCCAGCATTTCGATCTCACCTCGGCGTACCGTGCGCAGCATCTGTGGGCGGAACAGTGGCCGGGCTGCGTCATCAGTGACCTGGTGCGCCTCGAATCCAGCCGCGAGGTGCTTGGCCCATGCTTCATCCGGCGTCATGTGACGACGGCGACCGGTCCCCGGATCGACAATCTTCGCTAGGCTGCGATGGGGACGCGCGTTGTAGGCAGCGACCTGCTCCTCGCACAGGCGGACAAAATCCGGCCAACTAAGTAGAGGCATGGCAGTCGCGGCGCCAGCTTGATTGAGTGCCCGACGCGATAGTTTGAAGGTGGCAAGCTTGGCTTCGCGGTCCATGTCGTGACCGATGTAGCCGGCCGATACCTTCTTGGCAGCTTGTACCCAGATGGTCTGGTGCAACCGCTCAATGACGCCGCGTGCCTGGCTGTTGTACGGCAGGCTATTCACCATCTCGATACCGAGCCGAGCCATCAGGCCGGTGGCTGCATCCAGCATCATCTGGTTCTTGTAACCCGAGCCGTTATCGACATAGAACACCGCAGGGATGCCCGCGCGCAGGCAGGCATCACGCAGGGCGTCCAGTACGGCCAGGGCGGACTCGGCCAAGCCGACAGACCAGCCGACGGCGCGGCGAGTGGCGATGTCGACCACGGTGGTGATTTCCGGGCGGAATGGCCGGCCATGCAGCGGATGCTGGACCTCAGCATCAAATGTGTGGCCGTCGGCACTGTAGATGTCGCTTGGCAACAGGTGCTCGAACCCACGACGAATGAACGGCCGGAGGGTTTTCAGCTCGCGCTCACCGAGGCGACCGACCTCTCGGGTCACATTGCCGCACTTTTTCAGGAACCGGCGAACCTGCCAGATGCTGGGCACGCTGGCGCTGGGTTGGGCCTGTTGCCAATCGGGCAAGAATGAGCGGTACGCATGCTCGACCGTCGGCTTTTCTGGTCGCTGGTAGTGACCAAGAAAAAATGGCGCCCAGGCCGGCACGACCATATCGGCTTCACGGTGGCGTGGCGCCAGCATGCCATCACGGTTGTATTCGACGAATCGGAGGATGCTGCGGACCGATGGCAAGCCGTCCCGGCTCGGTCGACCGCGTTGGTCACGCGCCATTTTCAGCATGGCAACCAATTGCGGATTGGCAGTGCCGATTCGGGCCATATCCAACAGAACCGTCGCCGCTTTTTTCATCGGATAGCCAGACCGTTTCATCATCAGCTCTAGCGACTGAAGCACGCCCCGGCGGGCATCAGCAGTCAGCGCTTGAGCCTCGGTCTCGATCAGAGGAAGCTGTTGTGACTGAGTACTGGCAACGGGCAGTGTTTGAGCAGAATCTTCAGCGAGCCGGATCTTGATTGCCGTCATGACATCAGATGGCGGGACGTATTCGTAACCACCACCCCGGCCACTACGCTCGCGACGAGCCCACCCATTTCTGTCTGCCAGACGCTGGAGATTCTCCCGAGTGGAAGGAAGGCCGGGCAGCCGCATCGCAGCCAGTTCGGTCGCACTGTAGGATGTTTTAATAGCGGCGATCATTTGTGCGACCGCTTCATTCTGTGCATCAATTGACCGAACAGCTTCTCGTCCATCTGGCCTTCGATGGCTTTCTGCTTTGCCCTGATATGGCGGTCCAGTACAGCCATGGCACCGAAGTCCGCGCACAAGGCTTCGTCAGCGGTAAGCACCTTGCGGCCGAAGTGATGTGCCATCCATTCCAGCGGGCTGCAGTCGTCACAAACCGTCATCAGCGCCATCAGTGCATCGACCGGAATACGCCGGTCGGACTGACTTGGGGCCGTCCACAGGTCGAGATGTGATTTATTCACGCTCCGGCCAAGGACATCTGACATTCGGTCTGCAACCCGCTCACGGGACTGGCCACGCGAGAAGGCGACATCCAGTACCGCTACTAGTGACTGGCGAATACCCGCATCCCACACATTGTCACCCTGTGTCGCTACGATGCCGGTAGGGGTCTCTATCGCAAACAGGTCCAGGTTGAGTTGTCCATCAACTGGAGATGGGGGGGCAATACGTCTGCGTTTTGCCATTTTTGAACCTCACGTCACAGATCATTCGGTTTGGGGTGTACTGGGCACACCCTCGCGTTAGAATTGAGCGCGTAGAACTACGCGAGGCGCTTAGCCTGGCTGCCTCATATACTTGTCGGCATAGCGGGGCCGAATACGGCGCCCATCCGGCGTCCAGCGGTCAGGCCATAGTTCGTGTGGCGGCACTCCAAGGAACTTGGCTATGACAAGTTCTCCAGAGAAAACGGGCCTGGCCAGCGCGTTGCGGACAGTTGAAGGTGGCAATCCGCGCTCTCGTGCCAGTTCGTTCATCGTGATGCCGCGCTTGCGGATGGCCGCCTTGATATCTTCCTTGTGCCATCCGTTTGCTTGAGCGGGTCTCATGCTCGGCTCCTGTTGGGTAACCGGCGTCTGCCGGTTTTTTGTTCGGGTGCTAATCCCGTAAGTCATCTCTAACGTCACAGTAATTGTGATGTTTTGTGACGTCAAGGGGCGAAGTTGAGCATCACGGAATCATGTTGACTTAAGCGCTGGTCAGACTGGGTTTAACCCATTGATAAAAATGGGTATTTTTCTTTGCTTGTGGATTTTTGTTCTGTGACGCAAAAAGTCACAGATTGGAGGTTTTTCTGTGACGCATGAATTGCGCAGGTATAGCGCCGCTGAACTGGCCTCGATGGGACTGAAGTGCCTTCCCAAAGCGAGAGAGAGCATTTCCAGGCGTGCAGACCGCGAGCACTGGCCCTACATTGAGGAAAGCGCTGCCGGGCGAAATGGCAAGCGCAGGCTGTACGACGTGCCGGCGTATGTGAGGAGGGAGCTGGGAGAGGCAGAACCAACACCCCAAGTAGAGTTGGCCGAGGCTGATACAAGGCTGATCGAACTCGCTGTGCTAGCGCTAGAAGAATGGCTACAGGCCAAAGGCGTTCAGTTGGAGCCCGCACGCAAGTCCGCCATCGTCGCAGTTCTGTATAAGTATCTGCGCGCCCGCAAGGACGCCAGCCGTGAGGACATAGAGCAATTTCTGCGAGCTATCGCCGCCTGAGCCCGGGCCACGTATTGGCCGGCACAGCCCATACGGATATGCTGTGCAGTTTGCAACCTTGTCTTGATGTCTCTGTCAGAAGAAGAACAAGAGGCTGTGGCAGAGATAAAACGCCTGCTTGACGCAGCCGTGGCTGAGCCTGCAGGGCAGTCCTGCACCCATCCACGCTGTCCGCACCGTGCAGCCATACGACCGATGCACAGAGCAGCCAATGACGTGGCCTTCTGCCCCCTTGATCAGGATTGCCCAATGACACCGCACTCTGATGACAAAAATGGCGCAAACCTGTGCAAGGTTGCGCCATTTATTCTCATTTTCGTGCAATAGCTGTTTTCGGACCACCGCACAGATTTCCCCGCCACTATTGGGTTTCCTGCGTTCCTATGGTCAGATCCTCGGTGACAAACTAACTACCACCCCACAATAGCTGGATAAGGGCTCCTTCTCACAAAGTTTTGCTTCCGTTCCTCGAGAGGACTGTGGCTGATTGCGTACCGGCTATGTTGGCACAATGAGAACTGAGTTCTGCTGGGCACTGTGGCGCGACGGGGGGCATCTTGTGGCGGCTGTTCGGCCATTGCAGCCATTCATGACAACGTTGTAGCATGAATGCTTACGGCCAGAAGCAGCCTACCGGTACTACTTACGGCGGTGACGGCTTCTCGGCCGAAGCTGCCATTCGATAGAACGGCGGTCAATGGCTGCTTTACACAAGCTTCCAGACAGGTGCATTTCAGGGCTTGTGATACATCAAACTATCAACGGGTGCCTGTCCCCTATCGAGCAAGCCATAGTCCCGTTCAACGGCAGCCACGCGTAATCGGTAATCTGCAAAGATACTTGTCCGGCCCAATTGCTGGGCGTCGCGGTGTTGCTCTAACTGCCGCCAGAGTTGCACTGCCGCCTCGTCACGCCAAAACGATAAAGACAGTAGCTTGCCGGGCTGACTGAGGCTTTCAAAGCGTTCAATCGAGATGAACCCGTCAACTTCTTGCAGCAGTGGTCTGAGTTCTGCCGCCAAGGACAGGTAGCGCTGCTGTGCACCAGCAGTCAGTTCAACTTCAAAAATGACAGCAATCATTGATAACTCCTCATTAACGAAATTCGGGGACGCGAGCATTTGGCGAACGCCGCCAGGATCGGTTCAAGAGGGTCTGTGCATTTACCCCTTGTTGCAGCAGGTGTTCGATGCCCGTGATGGCAATGGCACGTGCCCATCGCGCCCCCGGGCAAGCATGCACGCCTCCACCAAACGCAAGATTCTGCTCCGAGGACGAAGCGTGGCCAGCCAATAGCAGCAACACCTCATCGCCGCTATGCAGCGGACAACCTGACAGGTTGATATCTGTAGCAACAAAGCGGCGTGTATTCTGGATGGGCGGCAAATCGTTCAGAACATGCTCCACCCATTCAGCAGCATTTCCTTGCCATCCGCGTTGTAGCCCTGCCAGCAAGCCTTGACCCATCAGTCCGGCAGTTCCTTCACAGGCCTGAAACCATAGGCCAATTGCATTGGCTTCAGCCCAAGGCTGGCTGCCATCAGATTTGTCCAGCGCTCCCATGGCCTGCAGCAGGTTTTGCAACAAGGGGCCTGGCATTTGCCATTGCTGCTGAGTACAGTGTGTCAGCCGCTCTGCCGCCATCATCCCCGCCGACATTTCTTCTCCAGTACCTCCCGGCGCCACACAACGGGTAAACGCGAGGACATCATCAACCAGCCCAGACCAATACGACCCATCAATGCCAAACAGTTTGGCCAAGACCAGTATGGGAAGCCCATAGTTAAACCGGGTGACAGACGCGCCATCCAGAGGCAGGGGAAGTGCAAACCAATGGGCAAGCTCTTTCGTGGCTTGCCGTACATCCTGATCGGTTATGCTGTCGAGTGCTGTTTGTACTGCGGCTTTCAATGCAAGGTGTACCGGCCCATCATTCATGCGCACCAGCTTGGCAAAAATATCCGCCGCGGCAGTGCCTGCCAATGTCGCGGGAACCGGTTCGCTCTGCGGGCGAACCATGAGTTCGGGGGCATGGAATACAGCGTGGGCCGTTTCGCGGGATGCAGCTACCCAGCAGCGCCGGTAATGATCAAAAAATAGCCCTTGGGCCGATAGTGTCTGATAGTCGGCACGTGGATCGTCTTTCGTTGCGGCAGAAACGGCATCGGGCATAGTCGGCATTGGAGGCGAAAGCAAGTGAATCTCCTTGAGAACAAGCCGCGCCACCATACGACTGGTTCAGAAGCCATGCTTCGCTTACCATCGAAATATGGATGAATTGCATTTCGAAACACAGCTAGCTGCTGTTGCCGCGGCCATCGGTGACAAAACTCGGATACGCATGCTGTGTGCGCTGATGGATGGTTGCGCCTATACCGCGACCGAGTTGAGTACGGTTGCCGATGTCAGTGCCTCAACCGCGAGCAGTCACCTGGCCAGACTGCAGGATCAGTGCCTGATCGCTTGTGTCCCACAGGGGAGGCATCGCTATTTTCGGCTGGCCAATTTGCAGGTAGCCGAGGCATTGGAAAAGCTGATGGGGCTGGCAGTGCCCGACCAGATCACCTTACGCAGCAATACACCGCAGCGCTTGCGTTTTGCGCGAACCTGCTATGACCACATGGCAGGGGAACTTGCAGTTGCACTGCATGATCGGCTATGTAGTCGGGGATGGATAAATAGCGAGCACTACACGCTCAGTGATGATGGTCAGCAGGCATTTAAACGTCTGGGTTGGTCTATTGCACCGATAACCGGACAACGCAAGTTTGCCTGTGCCTGCCTGGATTGGAGTGAGCGTCGTCCACACCTTGGTGGGCACTTGGGAGCTATGCTCCTACTTGCATTCGAAAGACAGGGATGGGTAGTCCGTCAGTTAGATAGCCGCGCGTTGCAGCTGACAAGCTTAGGGAAGAAAGCATTGCTTGCTCATTTTGATTTGGTATTCAAATGAGCGGGAAATGGATATCAAGACATAAAGTCAGATACCATTTCCCCCGCAGCCTCTGCCATCAGCAATTCTGAGTTGTTTGCAACGAACCGAGTTGTCACCATGAATCATCCCCTGTTTTCGTAGACATTTGACAACGGCGGGTGGACGTCATGAAGTTACTGATCACGACCTCTCGACTGTATGGCCGCCTCGGCCGACAACCAGTTATATTGCAGTGACACCGGCTTTCAGGGCAGCTTTTCGGCCATTACAGCTGTTCAGCCCCTCACGCTTGAACGGCTGCAGTAGAGCACAAAGCTGACAGCGCAGTCTCTAGAAATTAGGGCCGATTCAGAGTAAGCGCCCGGTGAACCCCTGTTGACGCGCGCCATCATTCCTCGGCCGACCACCGATGCGGCAGCAGTTCCGCTATCCGACTCTGCTTCCAGCTCGGCAGGCGCGTGAGCACATCCCGCAAATACGCATACGGGTCATGCCCGTTCAGCCGGGCCGACTGGATCAGGCTCATGATTGCGGCCGCTCGTTGGCCGCCGCGCAGCGAGCCTGCGAACAGCCAGTTCGACCGCCCGACCGCCCACGGCCGGATCTGGTTCTCGACCCAGTTGTT
>NZ_JHVK01000044.1 GCF_000620105.1 Microvirgula aerodenitrificans DSM 15089
CTGGACCACTACCAGATCGGTACCAGCGCCAGCAGCGCCGGCACGCTGTCCGGCGATTATCTGGCGCTTGGCCACGACGTCCGCATCGATACCGGTTTTACAGCCGGCACATCGGCCAGGCAGCAGGTCTATCCCAAGCTCGTCACCGGCAAGGGGCTGAGCGGCGCCGGCAATATCCGTTCGACCACCGTGGTCTGGGAAGCGCGGGGCTACCATGACAACGACGGCGATATCGGCGTCACCCTGGTCAAGAACGACTACCGCGACCTGATTGCCGACGCGTCGCTGGCACCGGTCGCCAGCGCCCTGGAGCGCAGCTACGGGCGCGGCAGACTGTTCTCCAGCCTGGAACTGCCGGGGCGTGAAGATTTTGCCCGCGCGCTGCGCCAGCTGTCCGGCGCCGGCTTTGACCGGTCACTGCGGGCCGTGCCCACGCTGGAACACCGTTTCGACCGGATGGCCGACAGCGTGGCCGAGGATGCCACCGGCTTCGGCTTCAGGCTGCTCGGGCGCGGCGAACGCGGCAGCCGGCTGGGTGCGTCAGCCTACGACATGGTCGCGCTGCAGCAGCGCTTTGCACCCGGCACGGCGCAACTGGCGGTGCGCTACGGTTTTGCCCGCGTGTCGCCGGGCAGCAGCAAGGACCGCGAGCAGGGACTGGACGGCAGCAGCCAGTACCTTGGCGCCCGCTATGCGCGGCCGCTGACGACCGGGCTGGCCGTGGAGGGCCACCTCGACTACTTCCTGCACCAGTACCGCACCCGGCGCACGCTCGACTATGGCACGGGGAGCAAGGCGGTCAATTACCGGGCGCGGGCCGATCACCGGCGCGACCAGCTGGGGGCCCGGCTGAACCTGGCGCTGGCACAGCCGGTCGGCGGTGCGGTGCTGACCCCGCTGCTTGGCGTCAGGCTGCGCTACCAGCGAGACGGCGCACTGCGGGAACGCGACGCCGGGGCCTTCGGGCTGCGGGTGACGTCGCGGCACGATGTGGCGCTGGAGGCGCTGCTGGGATTGCGTTTCAGCCATGACGGGCGGGATTCGCGGTCGCGAGGCTGGCAGCTGGATGCACAGTTCCATGGCCGACCGGCCATGCTGCGTCAGGCCGGCCGGCGGGAGGCGAGCCTGGCCGGTGCGCCGGATGCCCGCTTTGCCCTGGCGGCGGAGGATGGCCGGCGCCGCTTCGGCTACGACGGTCGGCTGGGCTTCAGCCACCAGGGACGCCACGGGCGCTTCAGCCTGGAGGGCTACCTGAGTCGCGACGACGGCAGTCAGGACCGCGGCGTGATGGCGAACTGGCGGCTGCTGTACTGAGCCCGCGGCTTTTTCTGGCGGTTTTGCCTGCCAGCCCGGGCCGGATGCAGCATTGTCCGGCCCGTCTGCCGTTCTGCCGTTTTGATGGTTTATGGTATTGTCCCAACAACCTGTTTTATCCCGGCACGACATGACTCTGATCTCGATCATCCTGGCTCTCGCGCTGGAGCAGTTGCGGCCGCTCGGCAATCGTAACCGCCTGCTCCTGCAGTTCACCCGTTACGCCAACACGCTCGAACGCAATTTCAATGCGGGCGAGTCCCGCCACGGCATGCTGGCCTGGCTGCTGGCCGTGCTGCTGCCGGTCATCCTGTCGCTGGCCGTGTTTTACTCGCTGCACAAGCTGTCGCCACTGCTGGCGCTGGTCTGGAACGTGGGCATCCTCTATCTGACGATGGGGTTCCGCCACTTTTCCAGTGCGCTGACCGAAATTACCGAGGCGCTGAACGAAGGCCGTGTCATCGACGCACAGCTGTCGCTCGGACGCTGGACCGGGCAGCCGACATCGGAGCTCGACGTCAACGAAATTTCGCGCCTGACCATCGAGCAGGGCGTGGTCGACTCATACCGGCATGTGTTCGGCACCATGTTCTGGTATGTACTGCTGCCGGGGCCGAGCGGTGCGGTGCTGTACCGTCTGGCCAGCATGCTGTACCAGAAGTGGGGCGTGCGCGACCTGCAGTTCGGCGACCGCTTCGGTCTGCCGGCCCGCCGGATCAGCGAATGGCTGGACTGGCTGCCGATCCGGCTGACCAGTGCCACCTTTGCCGTGATGGGAGATTTCGAGGATGCCGTGTACTGCTGGCGTGCCCAGGCCCAGGCCTGGGGCAACTACGCCTACGGCATTCTGCTGGCCAGCGCGGCCGGTGCCATTGGCGTCAAGCTCGGTGATCCGCTGCGGCAGGACTACACCGTCAAGTACCGCCCGGAACTCGGCGTCGGCGACGATGCCGACCCGGATTACCTGAAGCGTGCGATCGGTCTGGTCTGGCGTTCTGTCGTGGTGTGGCTGTTCGTGATCCTGCTGTTCACCGTGGCGCGCGCCCTGGTGTGAGCGGGGGAGGCCGCCCGCCTGCCGATCATCCCGTTGCGCCGGATCAGGGGAAAGCCTGCTCCGGGGGCGGTTTGCCCGCCGCCCGCGGATCTTGCCCCGATTCGGGTCATTCGATGTCGCAAAAGCCCCCCGACTGCGGGGGCTTGGTCATTCCATGCGTATCATTCATGAAAAGCGTGGAATTTCATTGCTTTGGCGCGTATAGTTCGCCCCCTTGAACCGCCACCGTTGTTGCAGGAGATACCACAAGATGTCGTTTGCCGAACTGGGACTGCCCGCAGAGATTCAGCGTGCTATTGATGAGCTCGGCTACAGCGAGCCAACCCCGATTCAGGCGCGCGCCATCCCTGAAGTGCTCGCCGGACGGGACCTGCTTGCCGCCGCCCAGACCGGGACCGGCAAGACTGCCGCGTTCACGCTGCCGATCCTGGCGCGCCTGCGCCGGCATGCCAGCACCAGCGTCAGCCCGGCCATGCACCCGGTGCGCTGCCTGATCCTGACGCCGACCCGCGAACTGGCCGACCAGGTTGCCTCGTCGGTCGAGCAATACCGCAAATACCTGCCGCTGCGTCATGCCGTCGTTTTTGGCGGGATCAATATTGATCCGCAGAAAGAAGCGCTGCGCCGCGGGGTGGAAATCGTCGTCGCCACACCGGGACGCCTGCTCGACCATATCGAACAGAAAACCGTCATCCTGAACCGGGTCGAAATGCTGGTGCTGGACGAAGCCGACCGCATGCTCGACATGGGCTTCATCCCCGACATCCGCCGCATTATCAGCCTGCTGCCGAAGACGCGTCAGACCCTGCTGTTCTCCGCCACGTTCTCGGCCGAGATCAAGCGTCTGTCCAGCGAATTCATGACCGACCCGATCACCATCGAGGTCGCTCGCCAGAACGCGACCGCGGCGTCGATCGAACAGCGCGTGTTCGCCGTCGACGGTGCCCGCAAGCGCCAGCTGCTTGGCCGCCTGATCAATGAGCGCGAAATGACCCAGGTCATCGTGTTCTGCCGCACCAAGCAGGGTGCCGACCGGCTGGCACGCGAACTGCGCCAGTTCGATCACATCCAGGCCGAAGCCATCCACGGCGACAAGGCCCAGCAGGCGCGACTGGATACCCTGGCTTCGTTCAAGGATGGCAAGCTGCGCGTGCTGGTGGCAACCGACATCGCCGCGCGCGGGCTCGACATCACCGAACTGCCGTACGTGGTGAACTTCGAGATGCCGAATTCGCCCGAAGACTACGTGCACCGCATTGGCCGTACCGGCCGCGCCGGCAGCTCCGGTGTTGCCCTGTCGCTGATGAGTGAAGACGAACAGCGCCTGCTCGAAGCCATCGAAAAGCTGACCCGGCAGACGCTGAAGCCGGAATGCCACAACGCCTTCTGGCCGAGCTGGATTCCGCGTCCGGTGACCGAGCGCCCGCCCCGTCCGGCACTGGCCGAACGCAAACCGGCGCCGGTGAAGGCCAGCCGCATCGAGAACGTCGACAACGATCGCAGCGATGTGGATGACGACGACGATGACGAGCTGCCGCTCAGGCAGGGTCGGCGTTTGCCGCTGACCCCGCGCTTCCAGCGCGAGCCGCGCGAAGTGCCGGCACTGTTGCTGCCGCCGCGTTACGAGCGCGCCTGACCCGACTTCCCCTGCCGCCTGATCCGATGACTGCCGAACTCGATCAACTGGCCGGGTGGATTGCTGCCTCCCGGCGTCTGGTCGTCATGACCGGCGCCGGCATGAGCACCGAATCCGGCATCCCCGATTTCCGCTCCTACCAGGGACGCTATACCCGCGACCAGAGTCTGCCGGAAGTGATCTCCATCGATTACTTCTACCGCGACCCGGTCGCATTCTGGGCAGCGTTCAAGGATATTTTCCAGCTGAAGCTGTCCGCCGGCCATGCGCCGAACGACGGTCACCGTCTGCTGGCCGCCCTGGATGACGGAGACCGGCACGTTACCGTCGTCACGCAGAACGTTGACGGCCTGCACGCCCGTGCCGGCAGCCGGCATATCGTCGAAGTCCATGGTTCCATCGAGCGTGCGCAGTGCCCGAGTTGCGGCACCGTGCATGACCTGGACTGGATCAATGCCCACACGCTGCCGGAATGCAGCCGCTGCGGTGACATCCTCAAACCGGATGTCGTGCTGTATGGCGAAGCCGTCGAGCGCATGGACGATGCCGTGGCCGCCCTGGTCGATTGCGACCTGCTGCTGGTGATGGGGTCGTCGCTGGAAGTCGGACCGATCAACCAGTTGCCGCTGATTGCCCGCCGCATCGGCCTGCGCACGGTGCTGGTGAACTTGGGGCCGACCCAGTTCGAGTCGGCCTTCGACCTGCGGATCACCGACCGGATCGGGCTGGTGGCGCGTGAACTCGCGCCGAAACTGGGCCTGACGCTGTAAGCGATATCAGGCCGGCGTGATCGGAATGGTCAGCCCGAGTGCACGGGACAACGGTACCGGTCTTTCCAGCAGCGATGCCAGCGTGTAGTGCCCCAGCGTGGAAAAAAACGCTTCCTGCGCCTCGCGCAATACCCCATACAACAGACAGGCATGCTCGATGCGGCATGCCGAGTGTTCGCTGCCGAAGCACTCGACCAGCGCGTCACTCCCCTCGGTCAGGCGGACCAGCTCGCCCAGATTGATCTGCGCCGGTGCGCGGCCCAGCCGCAGGCCGCCCCCCTTGCCACGCACAGTCAGCAGATAGCCATGCTGGCCCAGCAGGTGCACGACCTTCATCAGATGGTTGGCAGAAATGCGGTAGGTGTCAGCCAGTTCGCCAATGGTGACCAGACGGTCATCGCACAGGGCGGCGTACATCAGCACCCGCAGGCTGTAGTCGGTGAAGGAAGTCAGTCTCATCGGAATTGTCGCCTCATTGATTCGTGGGCCGGGCAGGGCGTACTATTAGTGGTATAAATTTTACATCTTAAAGGGGCCGACATGGCGAATATCGACCGGAATGGCGTACTGGACCTGCTGCGGGACGTGATCGACCCCGAACTGGGGTTCAATATCGTCGACATCGGGCTGATCTACGGCGTCGAGCTGGGCGCCGACAGCCTGTCTGTCAGCATGACCATGACTTCGCCGGCCTGCCCGATGGGGGACATGCTGTATGACGACGTCCGGCAGACCCTGCTCGATGCACTGCCCGACGACTGGCAGATCGACGTCAGCGTGGTCTGGGAGCCGGCATGGTCGCCGGCGCGGATGTCGCCGGAACTGCGGCAACGCTTCGGCTGGCAGGACGACCAGCCGGTCTGACGCCTTTTCCCCTCCATGCCGGCAAGGATTGCCATGAAACTCCGCTTGTTGTTGCTGTTGACGTTCCCGCTGGTGCTGTGGATGGCCGTGGCCGGTGGCCTGGTCAGGGTTGGCGTGCCGGTGCCGACCAGCGCCGGCGGGATTGGCTGGCATGGTGCGCTGATGGTCGGTGGCTTCTTTGGCAGCCTGATTGCGCTGGAGCGGGCGGTGGCGCTCGGCAAGCGCTGGGGCTGGCTGGCCCCGGTCGGTGCCTGGCTCGGCGCCCTGCTGCTGCTGGCCGGACGTCCGGAAGGCATGTTGCTGATCACTGCCGCCAGTCTGATGCTGGTGGCAATGTCGGTCAGTGTCTGGCGCCGGCAGGCACAGAACTTCACCTTTTACCTGGCGGTGGCCGCCGGCTGCTGGAGCATCGGCAATGTGCTGTGGCTGATGGCGCGACCGCTGGCCGAAGTGCTGGGCTGGTGGATGGCCTTTCTGGTGCTGACCATTGCCGCCGAACGGCTGGAACTGTCGCGCTTCGCGCCGCGGCCGCCGTGGGCTGAACGGGCTTTCGATGCCGTCATGCTGCTGTGGCTGGCCGGTCTGCTCAGTGGTGCGGGTCTGCTGACCGGACTGGCGCTGCTGGCGCTGGCGGCCTGGATGGTGCGCTTCGACGTGGCCCGGCATACCGTCCGTGGCCAGGGCCTGCCGCGTTTTGTCGCCATCTGCCTGCTGTCCGGCTATGCCTGGCTGGCGCTATCGGCGCTGGCGCTGATGGCCGGCGGTGGCTATCAGGCCGGGCCGGGATACGACATGGCATTGCACGGCGTGGTGATCGGCTTCGTGCTGTCGATGGTGTTCGGCCATGCGCTGATCATCCTGCCCGCCGTCAGCGGGCTGAAGGCGCGCTACCGGCCACAGTTCTACCTGCCCCTGCTGCTGCTGAATATCGGCCTGCTGATCCGTTTCAGTGGCGGCTGGCTGGCGCGGGCCGACTGGGTCGCGCTCGGCGCATCGCTGAATGGCGTGGCACTGCTGGCCTTCATGCTGCTGGTGCTCAATGCACTGCGCGAAGGGCGCCGGCGCTCGCGTCCCGGCCGATAGCGTGGTGCACGCGGCGGTTCGCCGGGGAGGGCTGAATGGACGGTTTCATCTGCTGCCGCCTGTCGGCCGGGCTCGCTTTCGTGCGCGGGGAATGCTTAATGTCATATTGATTGACCTTGGGCAATCATCGAATCACGGGCAATGACGTTACAATGCGCCATCCGCGAGACCATCCATGCCGCCATGCCGACGACCATCATGCCCCATTCCCTCAACGATCCTATCTCGTTGATGTACTACACCTACCGCGCCTTCACCAGCAAACCCGACGAGATGCTGGCTGCTCGCGGTCTGGCCAGGGTCCATCACCGCATCCTGCATTTTGTCGGCAGCAATCCCGGCATCAGCGTCAACATGCTGCTGCGCGTGCTGGGGGTCAGCAAGCAGGCCGTCAATGCGCCGCTGCGCCACCTGCAGGAACAGCAACTGATTGTGGCCGGCATCGCCAGCCATGACCGGCGGGTGAAGGAACTGCGACTGACCGACAGCGGGCAGTCCCTGCTCGGGCAGCTGTCCGAAAACCAATTGCGGATGATGGACGAGATCGCCGCATCGGTCGGCGAAGCGGACATGGCTGCCTGGTGGCGGGTCATGGCCCGGCTGGCGGAATACGCGGCCCGCGACTGACGGCCCGGCGGCATGGCCGGTGGCACGCCGGGGCGGGGCAAGCCCGTCCGGCCGTGCGGATGTTCAATAGACTGTGTGGTCCGCCTTTGTCCGCAGTCTCCGGTACAATCTTGTGACAATTTTCTGCACAAGCGCACCCGGAGAAACAGATGGCCGTCATCCGCCAAGAGGACTTCATCGCCAGCATCGCTGACGCATTCCAGTACATCAGCTACTACCACCCCAAAGATTACATCCAGGCACTGGGCCGCGCGTACGAGCGCGAAGAAAGCCCGGCCGCCAAGGATGCCATCGCCCAGATCCTGACCAACAGCCGACTCTGTGCCGAAGGGCACCGCCCGATCTGCCAGGACACCGGCATTGCCGTGGTGTTCCTGAAAGTCGGCATGAACGTGCGCTGGGATGCGACGCAATCGGTGCAGGACATGGTCAACGAAGGGGTGCGCCGCGCCTATCTGAACCCGGACAACAAGCTGCGCGCGTCCGTGCTGCTCGATCCGGCCGGTCTGCGCAAGAACTCGCGCGACAACACGCCGGCCGTGGTCCACTACGAAATCGTCCCGGGTGACGGCATCGAAGTGATCTGTGCCGCCAAGGGTGGCGGTTCGGAAAACAAGAGCAAGATGGCCATGCTGAACCCGTCCGACTCGATCGTCGACTGGGTACTGAAGACCGTGCCGACCATGGGGGCCGGCTGGTGTCCGCCGGGGATTCTCGGCATCGGCATCGGCGGCACGCCGGAAAAGGCGCTGCTGATGGCGAAGGAATCGCTGATGGCGCCGGTCGATATCGATGAGCTGATCGCCCGCGGTCCGCAGAACCGGGTCGAAGAGCTGCGGCTTGAACTGTTCGACAAAGTCAACGCACTCGGTATCGGTGCCCAGGGCCTGGGCGGCCTGACCACGGTGCTCGACATCAAGATCCTCGACTACCCGACCCATGCCGCCAGCCTGCCGGTGGCCATGATCCCGAACTGTGCCGCGACCCGCCACGTGCACTTCCACCTCGACGGCAACGGTCCGGCGCATCTGGAAACGCCGAAGCTGGAAGACTGGCCGGCAGTCAGCTGGGCGCCGGACACCGAGGTCGCCACCCGTGTCGATCTGGATACGCTGACGCCGGAACAGGTCGCCAGCTGGAAGCCGGGCCAGACCCTGCTGCTGAACGGCAAGATGCTGACCGGTCGCGATGCTGCGCACAAGCGCATCAACGACATGCTGGCCAGGGGGGAAACGCTGCCGGTCGACTTCACCAACCGCGTGATCTACTACGTCGGCCCGGTCGATCCGGTGCGCGACGAGGCCGTCGGCCCGGCCGGCCCGACCACCGCAACGCGGATGGACAAGTTCACCGAAATGATGCTCAGCCAGACCGGCCTGATTTCCATGGTTGGCAAGGCCGAACGCGGCCCGGTTGCGATCGAGGCGATCAAGAAGCACAAGTCCGCCTATCTGATGGCAGTCGGTGGCGCAGCCTACCTGGTGGCAAAGGCCATCAAGCACGCGCGCGTGGTCTGCTTCGAGGACCTGGGCATGGAAGCGATCTACGAGTTCGACGTCAGGGACATGCCGGTGACGGTTGCCGTCGACGCCTGTGGCGAGAGCGTCCACCAGACCGGGCCGAAGACCTGGCAGGCCCGGATCGGCAAGATCCCGGTTGCCGTCGCCTGACCATGCGGAACAAATGAAAACAGCCCGTCAATACTGACGGGCTGTTTTATTTCGGGATTTCAGTGCGGGCTGCCCAAATTTTAGGCAGGAAGGGGAATCCGGTGTGCGGACAGCAACTTGGATGACTTATCCACAGATTGTCCACGCCGCCATCCCCGCTCGCTGGGGACAAGGATCAGAACCGGCGATCATTGCGCCAGCCCTGGGGCGCATCCGGAGCCCAGTCCTGACGGATCGGGCGAACCGGTTCACGGGCGGACCCGGGATCGCGCGGCTGACTGCGCGAGGAGCGGCGCTCCTCCCACTGGCGGCGGGCACGTTCGGCCTGGGCCTGGGTCACATCGCCATTCTCCAGCGCCTGTTGCAGCCGTCGTTCGCGATGCTCCCGCCAGGGTTCGACCTGCTGGCCGCGATCACTCGGCGGCGCTGCCCGGGTCATGGTGGAGATCAGGGCGCCGATCGACAGCAGACTGTAAAACAAGCCTTTCATCAACCTCACCACTCAATGGAAACAATAAATCATATAGGTGAAATGACCTTGCCGGGGCGGCTTCGCCATCTTCCCTCTGATGCCTCGCACTGTACACGCGGCGGTGTTGCGACGCTGTGTCGTGGCGGGCAGGACATGTAAATGACTGTATCGCCTGGATTTGCGGAATAAAAAATCACGAATACACTAGGCACCATGACCCAAGACACGCTGAACACCAAGAAAATCCTCATCGTCGACGACGATCCGCGAATCCGCGAATTGCTGTTGCGTTACCTGCAACAGCAGGGATTCGATGCCGATGCCTACGCCGATGCCAGCCGGCTGGACCAGCGCCTGCAGCAACGCCGGCCGGACCTGATCGTGCTCGACCTGATGCTGCCGGGCGAGGACGGACTGTCCGTGGTGCGGCGCCTGCGGGCGACCGGGGAAACGATTCCGATCATCCTGCTGACGGCCAAGGGCGACGATATCGACCGCATTGTCGGGCTGGAAATGGGCGCCGACGATTACCTCGGCAAACCGTTCAACCCGCGCGAGCTGGTGGCGCGCATCCAGGCCGTCCTGCGGCGCCAGGCACCGGTGCCGGCGCTGGCGGCGGAAACGGCGGCCGGGGAAAGCTACCCGTTCGGTGATTTCGTGCTCGACGCCGGCTGTCGCGAACTGCGGCGCAAGGACGAGCCGGTGGCGCTGACGCCGGCCGAATTCGCCATGCTGCTGGTACTGGTCACCCATCCGCGCAAACCGCTGTCGCGCGAACGGCTGATGCAGCTGGCGCGCGGACGCGATATCGAAGCGTTCGACCGCAGCGTCGACGTGCAGATTTCCCGCCTGCGCAAGCTGATTGAAGCCGACAGCAGCGAACCGCGCTTCATCCGAACCGTGTGGGGCTTTGGTTACGTGTTCGTGCCGGACGGGGAAAACGTCTGATGCGGCTGGTGCCGCGCAGTCTGTTCGGTCGCTTTGCCTGGCTGCTGCTGGGCACGGTGCTGCTCAGCCAGCTGGTGGCGGTGCTGATCTTCGGGGCCAGCCGCGAGCGGCTGATTGCCCAGCAGACGGCCGAACAGATCTTCGACGTCCTCGCCGATGCCGAGCAGCAGCTTGAAGGGTTGCCGGTCGCTGCGCGTGATCGCTTCCTCGATGCGTACAACCACCCGGGCGGAATCAACCTGGTACCGGCCGATGGCCTGATGCCACCGGAGCTGACCCCGTCCACCCGCGAACAGCGCTCGATCATGCAGGCCCTGGCCGCCGGCGGGCTGGTCATTGACGACGCCCGGGTCGAGCGTGACCCGGTCAACGAGCTGTGGCTGGCGGTGACCATTCTCGACAAACCGTACTGGCTGATCCTGCCGCTGGGGCGTCTGCACAGCGAAGTGGGCTCGACCTGGCCGCTGACCATCGTCGCCTTCCTGGCCATCGTGCTGTTCGCCGCTTCATGGATGGCATGGCGCATGTCGCTGCCGCTGGCGCAACTGCATCGGGCTGCGGCGCGGCTGGAGCGTGGCGAAACCCCGGAACCGCTCGTCGAGTCGGGACCGGACGAATTCCGATTGCTGTCACGCCAGTTCAACCGGACCGTACAGGCCCTGCATGAGCTGGAAGGGGACCGCCGCATCATGCTGGCCGGCGTGTCGCATGACCTGCGTACGCCGCTGACCCGCATGCGACTGTCAGTCGAGATGATGGATGAAGCCTGGCTGCGGGATGGCATGCTGACCGACCTGTCCGACATCGAACGCATCCTCAAGCAGTTTTCCGATTACGCGCGCGGCGAACCGGACGAAGCGCTGGAGCGCATTGACCTGTACCTGTTCGCCCGGGACGTGGTCGAACCCTATCAGCGCGACGGCAAACCGGTGAGCCTGGACGACAACCATCCGCTGCTCGACATTCCGATCCGGCCAGTGGCCGTACGGCGTCTGCTCGGCAATCTGATCGACAACGCCCTGCGTTACGGTCAGCCGCCGGTGACGGTTCGTGTACATCAGACTGATGGCTGCCTGTGGTTGCAGGTCCACGATGGCGGCAGCGGTTTTCCGGATGAGGCCACCGCCCGCTTGTTGCGGCCGTTCACGCGCGGTGAAGCGGCCCGGACCGCCGACGGCGGTTCCGGCCTGGGACTGGCCATGGTCAAGCGCATTGCCGATGCACACGCTGCCCGGCTGGCATTCCTCAAGGACACCGACGGTTTCTCCGTCGGTGTCGGTTTCCCGCTTCCGGCGGCGAAACCGGCCCGGAAAGTCATTTCCGCGCTGGCCGAGCGTCGCAAGGGGGCGGCGGAAGGCTGAAACAAAGCCTTTTTCTCTCAAGGACTTGCCGAATCGGTGACAAAAAAGCGGAAAACGGGTGTTGACGGAAGAGAGGGGCGGACGTATAGTTCGCTTCCTCGCTGCACGACGCAGCGCCGAACGAAGCAGCAAGTAGCTGATTCAGTTCGGAAAAAGCTCTTTAACAAAACAGACAACCGATAAGTGTAGGCGCTTGCTGAAAAGCAAGGCTTACACAGTCAAGGAAGAACTTTCAGAAGTTCTTTTGAGAATTGCGTCAGCCAGTTTTGCAAAGATTGAACTGAAGAGTTTGATCCTGGCTCAGATTGAACGCTGGCGGCATGCTTTACACATGCAAGTCGAACGGTAACAGGGGAGCTTGCTCCCGCTGACGAGTGG
>NZ_JHVK01000045.1 GCF_000620105.1 Microvirgula aerodenitrificans DSM 15089
GAGGACTTCCTTCAGCATTTCGATGTCGAGTGCCTGATTGGCGACCAGACGTTTCAATCGGGCGTTCTCTTCCTCCAGCTGTTTCAGTCGTTTGGCTTCCGACACCTCCATACCGCCAAATTTGTTGCGCCAGTTATAGAAGGTGGCATCAGAAATACCATACTTGCGGCACAGTTCCGTGACCGGAAGACCGGCCTCCGCTTCCTTCAGGACGGCGATGACTTGCGCTTCAGTGAATCGAGACTTCCGCATGAGAGGCTCCTTTGGCCTTCATGCTAACTTATGCTTGGTATACCTGCAGGGGGGAAGGTCACTTATCTATAGCGCCTTAACCACAAGGGTTGTTGATACAATTTCACGCAGGCCGCCGCTATCGATAGTCAGGGTCAGCGGCAATCGGTCGCCGACCGCCAGCGGCGTACGCAGGCCGATCAGCATCAGGTGGATGCCGTCATGGCGCATGACCAGTGGGCGGGCCGGCGATAGCGGCAGGGCACCCAGCCGGCGCATGCCGAAGCGGCCCTGTGCGTCGACAAAGCTTTCATGGATTTCGACCCGGCCGACACGCGGGCTGCTGGCAGCAATCAGTCGCGCCGGTGTGGTGCTGGTCAGGGTGACAAAGCCGGCGCTGCCGTACTGGCCGGCGCGGGTACGCCATGCCCAGCCGTCACGGGCGGTGACTGTGCCGGGGTCGGCCAGCGCGGGCATGCAGAGCATTGTCAGGGTGACGGACAGGCAAAGCAGGAGGCGTTGCATGCTGTGTACCTTCAATGGAACAGGATGAAAAAAGGGAGGCCCCTGCTCAGGGGCCCCCGGTAAAACCGACCGTGCTCCGCGACACAGGGGTCATCGGAACTCGAACGCGGAGCCTGTGACCGGACACCCCACGCCTGTATTGCGGCCGGAAAACGGGGGCACCGTGATGCCCCCGCCGTGAACGGAGCTCCTCAACGCCGTTCGACGATCATGCGGCTGCGCATCTCCAGGTGCAGCGCGTGGCAGAAGTGGGTGCAGTAGCACCAGAACACGCCGGGCTTGTCGGCCTTGAAAGTGACCGACTTGGTTTCCTGCGGATTGACAACAAAGTTGATGTCGTACATCGGAATGCCGAAACCGTGGGTCAGATCCTCGACCTTGTCATGGTTGGTCAGGATGATCGTGACTTCATCGCCCTGCTTGACCTTGAACTCGCGCATCGAGTACGCCGGTGCCTGGCTGGCCAGGTAGATGGTGACCTTGTTGCCGTTGCGTTCGATGCGCTGGCTCTTCGGGTCCTTCACCGCATTCGGGAAGTCATCCATGTTGTAGACCTGGCGGGTCTTGATCACGTCACGGCGGATGCCGATGGCGTCATGCGGCTCCGAGTAGGCCGGATGGTCGGCCACCAGCACCATCTTGTCGCCGCTGATGTCGATCAGCTGCTCGGTTTCTGCATGCAGCGGCCCCACCGGCAGGAAACGGTCCTTGGAGAACTTGTTGCCGGAGTTGAAGAACTTGCCGTCGGCTTCCTTGGTTTCGCCCATCGTGGTCCAGCCGTGGCCCGGCTGGTAATGAACGTCGATGCGGTCGACCACCGGCTGGGCGGTCTTGTCGCCCTTGAACTGCTTGATGGCCGCATCGATGTTCCACTTGACGATCTGGCTGTCGAGGAACAGCGTAGTGTACGCATTGCCACGGCCGTCAAAGGCGGTGTGCAGCGGGCCGAGGCCAATTTCTGGTTCGGCAACCACGCAGTCGCGCGCTTCCTTGAGACCGCCATCGAACCACTTGTGGACCAGGGCGATCTCAATCAGCGAGGCGGTCGGCGACAGCTTGCCCGAGCAGGCGAAGTATTTGCCGTCTGGGCTGGCATTGACGCCGTGCGGGTTCTTCGGCACCGGCACGTAGCAGGTCAGCGAGGTCTTCGGGTCCTTGTTTGCTTCGGAGCGGCCGTCGACCACCGGCACCTTGGACATGCCAATGGTGGTGAACTTGCCGGCCTTGACTGCTTCCTCGATGCGGGCAATGTTGAAGAACACGCAGGCGTCACGTTCGGACGACATCATGTCTTCATAGTGAACACCGTTTTCGGTGTTGTACTGGTTCGATGCGGCGAGCTTGCCGTCGTAGCTGGTCGCGACCAGATCCATGTTGCCGTCGACGCGGCACTGCCAGCGCACTTCCATGGTTTCGGCATCGACGCAGGAGAACAGACAGCCATATTTTTCGGGGGAATCTACGTCCGCACCAAAGTTCGGCAACGGTATGCTGAATTCACCGCCGGCGAACACGCGGGTCGTGTGGTTGATAGCCGGATCGACCGGATCACGCTTGTCCGTAAATAGGCCATGTTGCCCCTGAATATTTGGGATATCGGTGATCTTGTCGCACTCGAAGGTGTCGCCGCGGATGCGGGCCACGCGGGCATTCAGCTTGTCGTTAACCCAGAAGAACTTGCCGTCGTAGGTGCCGTCCTTATACGAACCGTGAATATGGTGGGTGTCACCGGTTTTGAATTTCAACTGGCCGTCGGGACGGGTGCCCAAGATCGCCTTGGATTCGTTGGTGATGCCCCAGCCATTCATGCAGTCGATGTTGAACACCGGGATACGCTTGAATTCGCGGCCGGATGGTAGACCAAAAATGCGGCATTCACCTGAGTGGCCACCGGAACTGATGATGTAGTAGTCATCGAGCTGACCGGGAGCGACTTCGGTCTTGCCGTGGGCGCCAGCGGCGGCCGGCTTGGCGGCATCTTCGCCTTCCGGCTTCTTGCAGGCGGCAAGGCCCACGCTCAGCCCCGCGCCGGCGAGACCGGCCAAGGCGGATTTACCCAGGAAGGAACGGCGACTCGGGTCTTGGGGTAGGAGTTCTTGGTCGGTCATGATAGAGGGCCTGTCGGTATGTGGAGAAGAGTGGCAACTGTGTCAAAATGTTGCATGTGTCAAACTGTCGCAGTTATTCTGTTCCTGCATGTCATCCGCATCGTTGATGATCGTCAAATGAAAGTTCTGAACAAGCACTTAATCTGAGTGAGATTGTTTCGTGGAGTTTGCAGGATGCCGTTTTTTACTCTTTTTCAGGATTGTTAGATGTCTCCCTCCCGTTCCCTTGGCCTGTTGTCCCTGGTTGCTGCGCTGAGCGCCTGTGGCGGACAGGAAAAAGCCCCTGCCGCAGCCGAGGCCCCGGCCGCTCCCGCTCCCGCTCCGGTCGCCGAAGCCCCGGCCGCCGCCCCGGCCGCCAGCACCGAAGTCGCTGCCGGCGAAGCGGTGTTCAAGAAAACCTGCGCCATGTGCCACCAGACCGGTGCGGCCGGCGCGCCGAAACTGGGCGACAAGGCCGACTGGGGTCCGCGTCTGGCACAGGGCAAGGACACGCTGTACAAGCACGCGCTGGAAGGCTTCAACGGCAACAAGGGCGCGATGCCGGCCAAGGGCGGCAACCCGTCGCTGTCCGACGATGACGTCAAGGCCGCTGTCGACTTCATGGCCGGCAAGAGCGCCTGACACGATTGAATCCTGCCCCTTTGCGACATGGGCGGGATTTCCGGACAAGCTGACGGGGCCGTGAGGCCCCGTTTTTCATGCCCGCTCAGCTGTCGTGCAGGCTGTCGAAGGCATCCGACCCCGTGGCCAGCGTGTCGAGCAGCCAGCCCAGCAGCACCGGCACATCGGTCAGTGGCAGGTCGATCGGGCGTGGTAGGCGGTCCGGGGCCCGGTACAGCACCGGCGAGGTGGCGGACAGCCGCGACAGCCGCCAGTCGCGATTGTCAGGCGCCAGCCAGGCGGCTTCCCAGCATGCCGGTGACGCCATGCGCAGCCACATCCCGACGCCATCCACATCGAGCAGCTCGACGGCATCCAGCCGGCGCAGTGCGCCGCCCGGATAGCGGTCGGCATGGCGCTGTTCGACCAGTTCGACCAGGCAGGCATGCGGGCTGTCGTCTTCCAGCATCGTGCCGCGCAGGCGGGCGGCCAGCACGGCCCGCACCCGCTCGCTTTCGGCCTGCAGCACCGAGGCACGGATGGCGACGGTGTCCTCGTCCTCCGCCCGCCGGCCTGCCGCGATGTCGTGAATCAGCGCATCGGCCGATGCCGCGTCAGCCGCGGCCAGTGCCGCCTTGCCGGCTTCGCGCAGCTCATACTGCAGCCGCGCCAGCGCTTCGACCTCTGCCGCCACTTCCGGCTGCAGGTCGCGAAAGAAATCCGGGTTGGACATGGCGTCACATCCCCTGGTCTTTGAGTACGCCGCCGTCGAGCTTGATCATCTCCGGCGTGACTTCGTTGAAGGCGTAAACCTTGCCGCCATACTGGCCGGCGAAGCGTTCGGCGTCGGCGCGCAGCGCAAAGGTGCCGAAGGTCGGTCCCATGCTGCCGGTGCGCTTGCTGCCTGCCACATAGAATGCCTTGCGCGCGTCGACCCAGTAGCCGACCGGCTTCTGCCAGTTGGCATGTGCCATGTCCTGCACGAAGGCGCCCTTGATCGGCTTGACCTGTTCCGGCTCGATCAGCAGCGACATCAGCTCGATGGTGTCGCAGAAATAGTCGATCTGGCCGTCACTGAAGCGGATCTGGCCTTTCGGGCCCGGGTAGTCGGCCAGCACCATGCCGTCGAGTGCGCAGGCGGCGCCCTGCGGCGGGTTCAACTCGGCATCGGCCGGCTTGTCGCTGGTGGACGCCTGGCCGCAGGCGGCCAGCAGTCCGGTCAGCAGCAGCGGAAGAAGGAATTTTTTCATGGTCGTTTGAATCTCCAGACAGCCAGTGCCAGCGGAACGGCAATCCAGGCCAGCATGACACCGCCGAGCAGGGCCGGGTGGGTCAGCGTGTCCGGCAGCACCGTCGCCAGGCCGTAGAACGCCTTCAGTTCGGATGAGGAAAACACGTTGAGAATGCGGAACACATCGGTCGGATTCAGGAACAGCGCGATGACGAACGCGCCGGTGCCGCCTTCGCCGCTGGCCAGCACCATGACCCCGAGCAGGACCAGATCGAATACCAGCACGAACAGGAACCACAGCGCGATGGCCACGCCGCTGGCGCTGGCGCGGTCACGCGAGCAGACCGACACCAGTACCGCCAGACTCAGGAACGACAGGCCGAGCAGCAGCGAACTGGCGACAAAGCCGGCGTAGTGCCACAGCGCGTACAGGTCGAAGAACGGCGCCAGCGCGATGCCGGCCACGCCGAAACCGGCCACGGTGGCGGCCGTCAGCGCGGTGGCCAGGCCGAGGTATTTGCCGAGGATCAGTTCGGTGCGGGTGATCGGCATCGACAGCAGCAGATCGAGCGAGCCGCGTTCGCGCTCACCGACCACCACATCGAAGCCGAGAATCAGCGCGATCAGCGGCAGCAGGTAGATGACCAGGCTGGTCAGGCTGGCGATGGTCGGCTCGATGCCGCGAAAGCCGACCGTGCCCTGTTGCGCCGGACCGAACCAGGCGATGACCAGCGCGAACAGCGCAAACAGGATGGCGACCACCAGTACCCAGCGATTGCGAATGCGGTCGCGGCATTCCTTGCCGGCGATGGTCAGCAGCGGAGCAAGAGCGAAGTCCATCAGCGGGTCTCCCGGGCAGCGGCATGGACATCGCGACGATGGCCCAGAAAGACCGCTTCCAGTGTCGGTTCGATAAAGCGCACGTCGGCCAGTGCCTCGCCGAGCCGGGCCAGTACCGCCAGCAGGCGCGGCTTGTCGGCGCGGTCGATGGCCAGCGACAGGCCGTGCGGCTGGCTGGCGGGCTCGAAGCCGGCCTCGGTCAGCGCGGCCAGTGCGGCCGGCCGCTCGGCGACGGCCAGCGTCAGCTCGACCGTGACCGGCAGGGCAATGGCGGCCGACAGTTCGGCCACGGTGCCGAGCGCGGCCAGCCGGCCGGCGCTCATCAGTGCCAGCCGGTCGACCCGCTGTTCGATCTCGGCCAGGATGTGCGAAGTCAGGATCACCGTCGCACCGCCGGCGCGCACCCGTTCCAGAATGGCGTAGAACTCGTGAATGCCTTCCGGGTCGAGGCCGGTCGTCGGCTCGTCCAGCAGCAGCAGCTTCGGCGCACCGAGCAGCGCCTGGGCGAAACCGAGCCGCTGGCGCATGCCCTTCGAGTAGTCGCGGACCCGGCGCTTGCCGACGGCCGGCAGGCCGACCGTATCCAGCAGTTCGGCGTACGGCGCATCGCTGACGCCCTTGAGCCGGGCGAAAAAGGCCAGCGTCTCCAGTCCGGTCAGGTTGTCGTACAGCACCACGTTTTCCGGCAGATAGCCGATCTGGCGGCGCACCGCGCGGAAATGCGGGCCGGTCACTGCCTCGCCGCACAGTGCGATTTCGCCACTGCTGACCGGCAGCAGGCCGAGCATCATCTTGAACAGCGTGCTCTTGCCGGCGCCGTTATGACCGATCAGCCCGAAAATCTCGCCGGCATCGACGGCAAAGCCGACCCGGTCGACAGCGACAAAATCGCCGAAGCGACGGCTGACGTCGCGAACCTCAATGGCGTTCGGCATGAATCCATTCTCTCCAGTTGGCATGGTGGGGCTGCATGGCAGGGTGCGCCTCGACCACAGACGGCACCCGCAGCACCGGGAACTGGCGCGCGATCATGCGCAGGGTCTGCACGGCCGGGCTGTGCATCAGCAGTTTGGCGACCGGATAGCGCCAGGTCAGCCGGTCGACCACGTCGTTGGCCTCGTACGGAATGTCGCCGCGGCCGTCCTCGTCGTGGTCCCAGCCCAGGTAGTTGCTCCAGTAGTTGCCGGTCTGCTTGCCCCATTCCTGATCGCGACTGGCCACATAGCGTACCTGCTCGCGGTTGCGGATAAAGTCGTTGCCCTCGACCGTGTTGCGGTACGAACCGGCCCACAGATGAACGCCGACGCGGTTGCCGATGACCAGATTGTTGCGCAGCGTGTTGTACTCGGCGTCGTAGATGAAGAAACCGCGCACATTGTCGGCGACCACATTGTTCTCGATGACCGAGTCCTGGATGGTGCGCAGCATGATGCCGTGATCGGAATTGGCCCAGGCGCGGTTGTTGCGGACGATCTGGTCGCGCACCTCCATCAGCGCCAGTCCGCCCCGGTTGCGGTATACATCGTTGTTTTCCCACACGTTGTGGTACGAGTTCATGTAGTGGGTGCCGTAGCGCACATGGTGGATGCGGTTGCCGCGGAACACGGCATAGTGCGACACGTCGACATAGATGCCGTCGCGGGCGAAGCTGATCCGGTTGCCGATGATCTGTGCGCCCTGGGTGTTGTACAGCTGGATGGCATTGCCGCGCTGCGGGCTCATGTAGTCGCGCTTGCCGGTGATCAGGTTGTTCTCGATCCGCACCCCGTTGGCTTTCTCGATCCACAGCCCGAACAGGGTATAGGCAAAGTCGCAGCGGCGGACCACGGCGCGATGGGCGCCGGGCCCGAGATAGACGCCGGCATTCTGCGCGCCGAGATCATCGCCGCTGTCGCGGATGATCAGGCTGTCCAGCGTGACATCCACCGACTTGACGGTAATGACATTGCCGCGATTGCCGCCATCCAGCGTGGGCCGGTGGGCCGGGTCGGCGCCGACCAGCGTCAGCGGCTTGTCGATAACCAGATTGGCCGGATAGTGGCCGGGGGCGATGCGCAGCGTGTCGCCGGGCGCGGCGCGGGCAATGGCATCGGCCAGCGTGCCGTCGGGACCGACCTGCCAGACCGCCGCCTGCGCGGCAAGGGGCGCGACGAGGACGGCGAGGCAGGCCAGACGGGCGGCACGCAGGCCGGGGGGAGGGCGGGTCAATGGACTTCCTTGATCGGGATGAAATAGCCGTCCTTGCCGATCGGTGTCGCCGGCAGGCCGTCCCGTTCGCGGCGCTTGCGTTCCCTGGCCAGCGGCGGGCAGGCGTGATCATCGTAATACATCACCATGCAGTCGAGGCAGAGCAGGCATTCCATCGGGTCGATACGGCCGTCGGCGGCAATGGCCTGCGAGCCGCAGCCGACCGCACAGGCCTTGCACGGGCCGCACTCGGCCTTGCGCTTCAGCCCGTTCAGCCGCAGTCGAGACGGCAGGCCCAGCCCGGCACCCAGCGGGCACAGGTACTTGCAGTACGGACGTTCGGTAAACAGCGACAGCCCGAAGATTGTGGTCACGAACAGCACGAACGGCCAGCTGCGGTTCCAGATGCCGACCAGGAACGTGGTCTTGAACGGTTCGATCTCGGCCAGTTGCTCGGCCAGCACCATCGAGTGGAACGAGGCGGCCACCAGGCCGATGAACACCGCGTACTTCAGCCACTTCAGCTTGTCATGCAGCGGTTTGGGCAGCTTGAACTGCCAGCGCGCCAGACCGAGGCGGCCGCCGACCTTGTACAGCAGTTCCGACAGCGAGCCGAACGGACACAGCCAGCCGCAGAACAGCCCGCGGCCCCACAGCAGCAGCGAGATGGCGATAAAGATCCAGAACAGGAAAATCAGCGGGTCGGACAGGAACAGCCCCCAGCGCCAGCCGTCGAACGGTGCGTGGATCAGCGTCAGCAACTGAGTGACCGACGGCTGCGCCATCTGCCAGAAGCCGATAAAGCCGATGCTGATTACCCACATAGTGGTTTTCGGCCACGAGATCCAGCGCTTGTCGCTGCGGCGGCTGCGGCGCTCCCAGCGGTCGCGCAGCGCATAGAAGCCGAGTGTGAACAGCAGCAGCGCGGCAAACACGGCGATCTCGACCGGCTTGCCCTTCCAGGCCTTCAGCCATGGCGCGTCGGGGCGTTCCACTGCCGGGCGGCCGCCCTGCAGATAGTGGGCCGGCAGCCAGTATTCGGACTCGAAATTGACGAAGGTCTTTTCGTTGTTGGCGTCGCGGCGGTTGCCGAGAAAATTGAACGCCCACGGCCAGGCGGCCGAGAAGCTGTGATCGCGCAGGATGAAGATGCCGGACTCGCGGAACGACGGCGCGCCGGCAGCCTTCAGGCTGTACAGGTTCATGTAGTCGCTGTCGCGGAAGGTGTACGAGTCGCGGTCCTGCTTGACCTGGATGCGGTCGTAGATGCCGCCGCGCACAAAGCCGGACCCCTTGAACGAGCCGGAGCCGTTCGATACCACGAACAGTGCGTGCTCGCCCGGCTTCAGCGTCGCCATCAGTGCCTCCCAGGCCGGGGTGCCGAGCAGGCTCTTGCCGATGGCCGGGGTATTCAGATAGCCGAAGTACAGGTCGAGGTACGGCTGGCCGCTGTCGGCCTCGCCGACATCGCCCGGCGATACCTTCAGGTGGCCGACACTGCCTTCGTCGACCAGCTGTTCCCAGCTGCGGGTGGTGGTGTCGGTAGTGAATACTGCCTGCGGCTTCGGCTGCGGCTTGATGATGCCGACCTGCTTGGCGATCTCATAGCTGGTGCGGGAAATCAGCTGGTTCTGGGCGATCAGGGTGACGGTCGCGCCGGAAATGGCGTCCATCGGCACATAGTCGCCGTCGGCCTTGCCGAGCTCGAAGCGGGTGCCGGCCGGGTGGCCGAGATACTGGCGGACGAAGTCGACCAGTTTTTGTTCCGGAATGCCGACCAGCAGGATCGGTTCGCTGTGCTTGAGAATGCGCACGCCGCGAAT